>JACQEP010000021.1 GCA_016200485.1 Gammaproteobacteria bacterium | reverse complement strand
TACACTCTTTGCCAGATCCAACCCAATCGTTGTAAGCTTCATCTCGGTCTCCTCTCTTTTCGTTTGATGGTTGATACCGTCTCCATCGTGGCGCACTTGACGCCGTTTTAGAAGAGGGAGGAGACCATCACATCAACCTACATTTATTCCCGCAAGCGGGAAAGGGAGTAGAAAGTTTAATGCCCAAGATACGCCTGCTGCACTTGCGGATTGTGCAACAGATTCGCCGCTGAATCGGCAAGCGTGACGACGCCGTTCTCCAACACATACCCCCGCTGGCTCACTTCCAGCGCCAGCTTGGCATTCTGCTCAACCAGCAACAACGTGACGCCTTCGGCGGCGATTTGACGGATAGTTTCGAAGATTTTTTGCACCATCAGTGGCGCGAGGCCCATGCTCGGCTCATCGAGCAATAATAATTTCGGGCGGCTCATCATGGCGCGACCGAGGGCGAGCATTTGTTGTTCACCGCCAGAGAGCGTACCGGCTTTTTGTACGCGGCGTTCTTGCAGCCGCGGGAACAATGAATAAATACGTTCCATATCCTGCTTGATGGCTGCTTTGTCATTGCGGATGTAGGCACCCATGTGCAGATTTTCTTCTACCGTCAGGCGTCCGAAAATACCGCGCCCTTCCGGCACCAGGGCGATGCCTTTGCGCACCAGCTCATGCGATGGCAGACCGGCGATATTTTCGCCCTGATAGATAATCTCACCACTGGCGGGTAACACACCACACAATGCATTCAAGGTGCTGGTCTTGCCCGCACCGTTAGCACCGATCAAACACACAAGTTCACCCTGCTGCACCTCGATATCGATACCTTTGACGGCCTTGATGCCACCATAGGCAATCGCCAGTTGTTTTGTTTGTAACAGCATTACGCGGGCGTCCCTAAATACGCTTCAATCACACGCGCATCACTCTGCACTTCCGCAGGCGTGCCATCGGCGATTTTTTTACCGTAATCGAGCACGGCGAGGCGATCACAGACGCCCATCACCAGTTTTACATCATGTTCGATCAACAACAAGCTGACGCCATCGGCACGAATCTTGTGCAGCAGTTGCAGTAAGCCGACGCGTTCGCTGGGATTCATGCCAGCAGCGGGTTCATCCAACGCCAGCAGCACTGGATCGGTTGCTAATGCACGGGCAATTTCCAGACGCCGCTGATCGCCATACGAAAGTTGTCGCGCGATGCGATGTGCATGTTTTTGGATGCCGACATAGGCGAGCAATTCCATCGCCCGTTGTGTAATCGCGGCTTCTTCAGCGCGTGTTTTGCCGTCACGCAGAATCGCACCAATGACATTGGCACGGCTGCGCACATGACGGCCGACCATGACGTTTTCCAGCGCCGTCATGTTGGCGAAGAGACGAATATTCTGGAAGGTACGCGCAAAACCCGCGCTGACAATTTGATGTGGCTTGCAGCCAGACAGTGTTTGGCCGTTAAGCGTCACTTTGCCGTGCTCCGGAATATAAAGCCCCGTGAGCACATTGAAGAGCGTGGTCTTACCGGCGCCATTGGGGCCGATCAGCCCATAAATCTCGCCGCGATTAATGCCAAAGCTGACATCCGTTAACGCCGTAATCCCACCAAAACTTTTGGAGAGATTTTCAGCGACGAGCAACGCATTATCAGCGTTTGGTGTCATAAACCGAATCCCGCTCTTGATCGGCAACATCCGCTTCGGCTTCCAATTCACGGCGACGACGGCGTGACGGCACCAGTCCTGCCGGGCGATAGAGCATGATCAGGATCATGGCGATGCCAAAGATCAACATCCGCAGATCAGCGGGATCGGCATAGACCTGGCCGAACAATGCCTGCTGCAAGGTGCCGACATAGCGCAACGCTTCGGGCAACACGGTCAGAAACACCGCCCCCAGAATCACACCGACGATATTGCCCATGCCACCCAGCACCACCATGCACAGGATCATGATCGATTCCATGAGATTAAAACTCTCGGGGCTGACAAAGCCTTGAAAGCCCGCGAACAAACCGCCGCTGAGACCACCAAATGAGGCGCCCATGGCGAAAGCCAGCAGCTTGATGTTGCGGGTATTAATGCCCATCGCGGCAGCGGCCACTTCATCTTCGCGTATCGCGACCCAGGCGCGACCGATGCGTGAATTCTGCAACCGGATCGAGACAAAAATGATCCCCAACGTCAACAATAAAAAGAAATAGTAGTAACCATAGGTGCTGGGGAACTGGATGCCAAGCAGAGTATGCGTTTGGCTCAGCGAGAAATCGCCAACGGCGATCGGATCGATGAGATTAATGCCTTGCGGGCCATTGGTGATATTCACCGGCGTGTTGAGGTTGTTCAAGAAAATGCGAATGATCTCGCCGAAACCGAGCGTAACAATCGCCAGATAATCGCCACGCAGACGCAGTGTTGGCGCACCGAGCAAGACACCAAAGATACCGGCTGCGACAGCGCCCATCGGCAGCACCATCCAAAATGGCAAATGAATCCCAAAATGCGGTGAAGATAATAATGCGAACACGTAGGCGCCAACGGCATAAAACGCGACGTAGCCCAAGTCCAGCAACCCAGCATAACCGACGACGATGTTCAGCCCCAACGCCAGCATGATGTAGAGCAGCACAAAATCCAGAATCCGCACCCAGCTCCGGCCCAATCCGGCATCGGCGAGAAACGGCAACACCGCCAATAAAATTCCAATGGCAATAAATGCAGCCCAGGCGGCGCGTCGATCGTGTCTTAAGCGTTCTAGATATGCCTGCATACAATCGAAATCAAATGTTCTCTGCAAAATGACGAAGTCAAAAAAATCTTCCCTCTCCCCTACCCCTCTCCCGCAAGCGGGAGAGGGGTCTTAGTTACGAGGCATTCCCTCGCCCGCAAGCGGGGACTTAGTACGCAGCATTCCCTCGCCCGCTTGCGGGAGAGGGTGGCCCGGAGGGCCGGGAGAGGGCCATCAAGCCCGATCCGACACTCGCTCGCCAAGCAATCCCGACGGCCGCAGTACCAGCACTAATATCAAAACAAAAAACGCGAACACGTCCTGATAGTGGCTGCCCATAAATCCGCCCGTCAGCGGGCCGATATAACCGGCACCCAGACTTTCGATCACGCCCAGCAACAAACCACCGAGCATGGCGCCAGGGATGTTGCCGATACCGCCCAACACAGCCGCAGTGAATGCTTTCAATCCGAGCATAAAACCCATGTAGTAATGCGCCAGACCATAATAGGCGCTGACCATCACACCGGCGACGGCAGCGAGAATCGAGCCGAGAATGAACGTCATCGAGATGACGCTATTGATGTTCACACCCATCAAACCCGCCACCGATTTATTCTGCGCCGTAGCGCGCATGGCGCGGCCCATGCGGGTGCGATTGATGAGCAGCACCAATGCCACCATCATCGACGCTGACAATAAGACAATGAAAATCTGCAGATTGGAGATTGTTGCGCCACCGATGCTGTAACGCTCGATTTCGAGCAGTGGTGGAAAGGTGATGTACTGACGGCCCCAGATAATCATCGCCGTGTTTTGCAAGACGATGGAAACACCAATCGCGGTGATCAACGGCGCTAGCCGCGGTGCGTGACGCAAAGGACGATAAGCAACACGCTCGATAGTGAAACCCAAGGCAGCGCAAACCAACACCGCCACCATCAGCCCAAACAATACGATCAACACACCGGGCAGCGCGACGCCACTCGCCACCAATGCGCCGATCACTGCCAACGCCACCATCGCGCCCATCATGGTCACTTCGCCGTGGGCGAAGTTGATCAATTCAAGGATGCCATAGACCATGGTATAACCCAGTGCCACCAGCGCATAAACGCTGCCGAGCACCAGGCCGTTGATCAACTGCTGGAGAAAGATATCCAAGGGTATGACCTGCGCGTTACCCTGTAGTTACTTGGCAACCACCCACTGCCCATTTTGTACTTGATACACCGTGACTGCGCCTCCCTGAATGTCGCCCTTCTCATCAAAGGCAATCGGGCCGGTCACGCCGGTGAAGTTGGTTTTGACCAGCTCCGGCAGATATTGCGCTGGCTCAGCTGAGTTCGCATGCTTCATCGCCTCAATCATCGCCTTCGTTGCATCATAGGCATATGGCGCATAAATCTGAATCTGGCCATACTTGGCCGAGAACTTCTGATTGAACTCGTTGCCGCCCGGCATTTGCTCCAGCGGCAAACCCGGCGATGATGCGTACATACCTTCAGCATCGGCGCCCGCCAGTTTAATGAATTGGGACGATTGGAAACCATCGCCGCCCAGCAACTTGGCCTTCACGCCCAGCCCCTTCAATTGTTTGGCCATGGGACCTGCCTGACTATCCATCCCGCCAAAGAAAATCACGTCCGGCTTTTTACCTTTGATGGCGGTCAAAATCGCCATGAAGTCGGTGGATTTGTCAGTGGTGTATTCGTGCGTAACAATCGTCCCACCCACAGCCTTGGCGGTCTTCTCCACTTCATCGGCCAGCCCCTGACCGTAGGCCGTGCGGTCATCGATGATGGCAATCTTCTTGCCGCCCAGCCCTTTAACCGCAAACTCGCCCAGCACCTTGCCCTGTTGCGAATCATTGGTCATCACGCGGAAAGCGGTCTTGAAACCCTGAGCGGTATAGGCCACGGCGGTGGCCGAAGGCGAGATTTGCGCGATGCCGGCATCGGAATAAATCTTGGAGGCCGGAATCGAGGTGCCCGAATTCAAGTGGCCGATCACGCCCTTGACTTGATCATCCACCAGTTTCTGGGCGACAACGGTGGCAGTTTTGGGGTCGGCCTGATCATCCTCGCTAACGAGATCGAATTTCACCTGTTTACCCCCGAGGGTGATACCGCCGGCATTGGCCTCTTCCAGCGCCAGACGGATACCGTTTTCCTGATCTTTACCGAGATGCGACTGCGGCCCGGTCAATGGCGCGACGGAGCCAATCTTCACCACCATCACATCCGCAGCAGCAGAGGGTGCCGCGCTACTCCCTGCCGGGGCCTCTTCCTTCTTGCTACAGGCCGTAATGGCCAGACAAAGCGCTGACAGCAGAAAGACCGATTTCAGAAACTTGTGAGACACGGGCGACTCCTTGGCAAAAAGTTAACTAAATCCTGGGTATAGTCTATAAGGAAGGCGAAAAATTACAACCGGCCGCCCGAGGCGCAGAGCAGGGCCCCCACGCAAGTGGGGATGCGACTGACGGTGGACCACCCGAGGCGCGGCGCAGGGGCCCCGATGAAATCGGGGATGCAACCGCCGGTGGGTGGTCAATCACCCGAGAGCAGCGCGAACGTCACCCAATACGTTTTCGATTACTTACTTCCCCTTCCAGACGTTATCGGGTATTTTCCTGATATTTTCAGCCCCCTTGCCCGCATTTTTTTCCAGCTCGGCACAAGCGGCAAGCAACAGTGAAATCGTCATCAAAACCACTACACCAATCTTCTTCATCTCTATCTCTCTAACATGGGCCCGTCAAATGTAGGGTGGGTTAGCCGAAGGCGCGACGGACTGAAAGTCCTAGTCCTGTGGATAACCCACCAACAGTGCCGATAGGCACTCCTTAAAAAACAGATTGTGTCGCTTCGCGACGCTTGGTGGGTTACGGCAAAAAACGCCTAACCCACCCTACATCTATAACCATCATAAACATAAACGGCACCCTAAGGTGCCGTTTATTGCCAATCTCTCGCGATGACTCAAACCTTCAAATCCAACATCCGCTGCAACGCCACACGCGCCTCGCTGGCAACCGTTTCCGGCACCCGAATCCGATTCACCACCTTGCCCTCCACCAGGTTTTCCAACGTCCATAACAAATGTTGAGGATCAATACGGAACATGGTCGAACACATACAGAGGGTAGGCGACATAAAATGCACATGCTTGCCTTCGGCTTTGTAACGCTCGGCCAGACGTTGCACCAGATTCAATTCCGTACCCACCAGCCAACGCGTACCCGGCGCCGATTCGGCAACCGTCTTGATGATGTATTCCGTGGAGCCGACATAATCTGATTTCTGACAAACTTCAAAACTCGCCTCAGGATGTGAAATCACTTTGGCGTCTGGATATTTGGCGCGGAATTGATCGATGTGCTCCGGACGAAACATCTGATGTACTGAACAAAAACCTTTCCACAAAATCATCCGCGCCTGGCGAATTTGTTCCGGCGTCAAACCACCCAGCGGTTTGTCGAAATCCCAGACCACCATTTGCTCCAGCGGGATGCCCATCCGGTAACCGGTGTTACGGCCAAGATGTTGATCAGGGAAAAATAGAATTTTTTCACGTCGCGCGAACGACCATTCGAGCACATGCCGCGCATTGGTCGAGGTGCAAACAATACCGCCATGGCGGCCACAGAACGCTTTAAGATCGGCGGCAGAGTTGATGTAAGTGACCGGGGTGATTTGCTCATCCGGATTGAGCACCTCGGCCAATTCACGCCACGCTTTTTCCACCTTCGGCAAACTGGCCATGTCCGCCATCGAACAACCCGCGGAAAGATCAGGAAGAATGGAAATTTGTTCCGGGCGCGACAAAATATCCGCGACTTCGGCCATGAAATGTACACCGCAAAAAACGATGTATTCGGCTTTGGATTGCGCAGCATAGTGCGACAGCTTGAGTGAGTCACCAGAAACATCGGCGTGGCGGAATACTTCTTCACGCTGATAGTGATGCCCCAGGATCACCACCCGCTCGCCCAACGCCTTTTTGGCGGCAATAATGCGCGCTTCACACTCGGCATCCGAGAGCGGGGCAAAGTTTTGGATTGCGATTGCAGTGTTCACCATACTCATCCTGCGTGTGCAGATCTTTCAATGAGTCGCCGTTAGCGACGGCTTGGTGGGTTGCGCCCTACGGGCCAACCCACCCTACATCTATTCGTTCGACTTGTTTATTTCGCCAGAGTTCAGCTTATTCGCTGGTTGCTGTTGCCGTGGTTACCACCACCGGTGCCTGACGCAGACGAATTCCAATTTCACGCATGTGTTTCTCACCAATCTCAGACGGCGCCTGCGTCAACATACAAGCCGCGGTCTGGGTCTTGGGGAAGGCCATCACGTCACGAATCGATTGCGCACCGGTCATCAACATCACCAAGCGATCGAGACCAAAGGCAATACCACCATGCGGTGGGCAACCGAAGCTCAGCGCATCCAACAGGAAGCCGAATTTCTCGCGCGCCTCTTCCGGACCGATACCGAGCAAATTGAATACTGCCGCTTGCAGATCGGAATTATGAATACGAATCGAACCGCCGCCGACTTCGGTACCGTTCAGCACCAAGTCATAGGCACGTGACGACACACCTTCGGGATTCGCGGCCAGATCTTCCGGCGATGCCACACGCGGCGAGGTGAAGGGATGATGCAAGGCCACCCAACGGCGATCTTTGTCATCCCATTCAAACATCGGGAAATCGACGACCCACAACGGACGCCAACCATGTTGCACCAAACCACGATCATGGCCGAGCTTGATACGCAGCGCGCCGAGTGAATCGTTAACGATCTTGGCCTTGTCAGCACCGAAGAACACCAGGTCGCCGTCTTCAGCGCCAGTGCGCGTCATGATGCCATCGACAACGGCATCCGGCAGGAATTTCAGAATCGGTGATTGCAAGCCGTCGCGGCCCTGGGCCTTGTTGTTGACCTTGATATAGGCCAAGCCTTTGGCACCAAAAATACCTACGTATTGGGTGTAGTCGTCGATTTCTTTTCGCGACAGTTCACCGCCCTTGGGCAGACGCAAGGCAGCGATACGGCCCTTAGGATCATTGGCTGGGCCGGAGAAGACTTTGAAGTCCACCGCTTTCATCAAATCGGTGACATCGACCAACTCCAGCGAGATGCGCAGATCGGGTTTGTCGCTGCCATAACGGTGCATGGCCTCGGCATAGGTCATGCGCGGGAATTTTACCGGCAGCGCCACTTCCAACGCCTCGGCAAACACATGCCGGAACAGATCTTCCATCAAGTTGGTGATCTGTTCTTCATTGATGAACGACATTTCGATGTCGAGCTGGGTAAACTCAGGCTGCCGATCGGCACGCAAATCTTCATCGCGGAAACAACGTGCAACCTGATAATAACGATCAAAGCCGCTGATCATCAGCAACTGTTTGAACAGCTGCGGCGATTGCGGCAATGCAAAGAATTTGCCTTGATGAGTACGGCTCGGCACCACATAATCGCGCGCGCCTTCTGGCGTGGCCTTGGTCAGAAATGGCGTTTCAATTTCCATGAAGCCGCGATCTTCGAGGAAATGGCGCAAGATGCGCGTCGTTTTGGTACGCAGACGCAGACGCTTTTGCATCTCCGGCCGGCGCAGATCAAGATAACGATAACGCAAACGGATTTCTTCGCTGGCGTCGGTTTCGTCGTCAATCTGGAACGGCGGCACTTCAGAACGGTTAAGCAACTCGATTTCCTTGGCCAGGATTTCGATTTGGCCCGTCGGCAGATTGGCATTCTCGGTACCCGCCGGGCGGCGACGCACGCGCCCTTTCACATGCAACACATACTCACTGCGCACGCGTTCTGCGGTGACAAAGGCTTCGCGATTGTCAGGATCGAACACCACCTGCACCAGGCCCTCACGGTCACGCAAGTCTATGAAAATCACTCCACCGTGGTCACGGCGGCGATGCACCCAACCGCAAATCTCGACTTCCTGATCCACGAGGGATTCATTGACATGACCGCAATAATGGCTACGCATAATCTGATTAATTCCTTGCTCTTTTTGAAGTGCTACAAGCGCTTATCGCTGAAGGCGGCAATGTTAAGGTCTGCGCCATAAAGACGCAACATTACCGGCCTGCCAATAAAAAAGTGGCACCGACCAGGCCGATGCCACTCTATCTAAGATAGTAAATAGTGATACTTCAATTCAGTGGAAAAAGCCGCCCGTCCATTATTCAACGCAGGCCGGACATGCTCCTGTGCCACAGGCCGGGGCTTCATCTTTCTTGGCGGCCTCTGATTTTTTAGTTTTTCCTTTAAAATCAGTTTCATACCAACCGCCACCCTTGAGCTGGAAACCCGCTGCAGAGATCAGCTTATCCAATTTTGGCTGGCTGCATTGCGGGCAATCGGTCAGCGCCGGATCGCTCATTTTCTGCATCGCCTCGAGTTCGTGACCACAACCACCACAACGATATTCGTAAATCGGCATTGCCTGTCTCCAAAAATAATATTCACCCACTACCACTCCTTAACCGATATAAGGTCAGAGCCAGTAGTTTCAATACCCGCAAATTATACCATGACAAAGGCCTATAATCGAACCTTCCCCTGTGGGCAAGTGTCTGATAGTTTTAAAGAACCAAGGAGTTAGGAAGAATTATGGGCATCTGTATAAAATCGATCAAGCCGATGATGGCACCAAAAGTAGGCGCCTCCAGGCGAGGCGCAAATGGGCGAAAAAGCGGAGTTTACACGGAGTAAATGAGCATTTTGAGTCCATTTGTAACGCCGCCAGCGCGGCTTCAGCGATTTTATAGAGGTGCCCATGCGTAGTTTAGGAGAATCACCGGCCACGGTCGGCCCCCGCAACGACTGGAAGACCGTTCGCACCCTGTTACCCTATCTCTGGACCTTCAAGCAGCGCGTACTACTGGCCTTGGGGTGCTTGGTCCTGGCCAAACTGGCCACGGTGGCCTTGCCATGGGTCTTGAAGGACATCATCGATAGCCTCGACAAGACCCACAACCCGGTCCTGATCCTGCCCCTGTCGCTACTCATCGCCTATGGCCTGTTGCGGCTGGCGGGCGCCCTGTTCAGCGAACTGCGGGACGTGGTCTTCGCCAAGGTCACCCAAAGCTCCATTCGCCGCATTGCGCTGCAAGTGTTTCAACATCTACATGCGTTGCCGTTGCGTTTTCATCTGGAACGACAAACCGGCGGCATGTCGCGCGATATCGAGCGCGGTACGCGTGGCATCGGCTTCATGCTCAGTTTCATGTTATTCAATATCCTGCCAACCTTGTTCGAGATTATTCTCGTCACCGGCATTTTGCTGGTCACTTATAACATTTGGTTTGGCATCATCACCTTTATCACATTACTGATTTATATTGTGTTCTCACTCGTGATCACCGAGTGGCGCATGGGCTTTCGGCGCAAGATGAACGATCTGGATTCGAAGGCCAATACCCGCGCCATCGATAGCCTGATCAATTACGAGACGGTGAAGTATTTTTGCAATGAGCAGTTCGAAGCAGGCCGTTACGATGACAACCTGATGAACTGGGAAAAGGCTGCTGTCAAAAATCAAACCTCGCTCGGCGTGCTCAACTTTGGTCAAGGCACGATTATCGCGGCTGGGATTACGTTATTAATGATTCTCGCCAGCAAAGGTGTTGTCAACGGGACGCTGACGATGGGCGATCTGGTACTGATCAATGCCTACCTGATTCAACTCTACATGCCGCTTAATTTTCTGGGATTCGTCTATCGCGAAGTCAAACATTCTTTGGCAGATATGGAAAAGATGTTTGGCTTGCTCGAGCGTTTCCCTGAAATCCGCGACAAACCGGGCGCGAAAGACTTACGTGTGACCGAGGGCAATATTCGCTTCGAACACGTGGCATTCAGTTACAACCCGGAACGCCCCATTCTGCATGACCTGGATTTTGAAGTACCCGCCGGACACAAAGTGGCCGTGGTTGGCCACAGTGGCGCCGGCAAATCCACCTTGTCGCGTTTACTGTTCCGTTTTTATGACGTCAACAGCGGCCGGATATTGATCGATGGCCAGGATGTTCGAGATGTGACACAAAGCAGCTTGCGGCGGGCCATTGGCATCGTGCCGCAAGACACCGTCTTATTCAACGACACCATCTATTACAACATCGCTTACGGTAACCCTGATGCCTCGCGCGAAGAAATTATCAGCGCCGCAAAAATGGCACACATCCATGACTTTATCGAATCACTGCCCGACGGTTACAACGCCACCGTCGGCGAACGCGGTTTGAAACTATCGGGTGGCGAGAAACAACGCATTGCGATCGCCCGCACGATACTCAAAAATCCGCCGATTCTGATCTTTGATGAAGCGACGTCGGCACTGGACTCTAAATCAGAGCAGTCGATTCTCAATGAACTGCGTGCCGTGGCCGCCGATCATACAACCCTGGTGGTAGCCCACCGCCTCTCGACTATCATCGATGCCGACCGGATTCTTGTAATGGATCATGGCCGGATCGTGGAATCGGGCACCCACCGCGAGTTACTG
This sequence comes from Gammaproteobacteria bacterium, assembly GCA_016200485.1. Classification (NCBI taxonomy): domain Bacteria; kingdom Pseudomonadati; phylum Pseudomonadota; class Gammaproteobacteria; species Gammaproteobacteria bacterium. The sequence continues at coordinate 53,463 of JACQEP010000021.1, read as the reverse complement.
GCCGCAGAAGGTGTCTATGCACGAATGTGGGCGTTGCAGCAACAGGAACAGGTGGAAGAGGTATAAAATATTCAATATGGGATCGGTATATTACCTGTCTGCTGTAGATTTATCGTTTTTAGCCTCGCCCTTTACCCTTTTGCCCATTTTTTTGCTACCGTAACCTTATGCCACGCGCCAAGCACACACCTGCGGGACATCTTAAATTGCGGCGGGTCGCAATCGACACCTACCGCGAAAACGTCGCGTTCCTGCATCGCGATTGTGAAGTTTATCGTGCCGAAGGTTTTCAGGCGCTATCAAAAATCCAGATCAGTCAGGACGGCAACGTTATACTTGCCGTACTCAATGTCGTTGACGATCCCAACATCGTTGCCCCCGGCGAACTTGGCTTATCGCAGCAGGCCTTTGCCCAAATCCATCTCAGGGAAGGCACCCATGTCCATGTCAATCACGCCGAACCCCCTGCGTCCATGGATGCTATTCGCCGTAAAGTTACCGGACAACGACTAAGCCAGGAAGATTTTCACAATATTGCTCGCGATATTGTGCAGAATCGTTATTCCAAAATGGAGCTGGCAGCATTCCTGGTCGCTTCCGGTCAAACCGGTTTGGATCGTGATGAAGTTTTGTTTCTCACCAATGCCATGACTGAAACCGGCGCCCGGCTCGATTGGAAGGAACCGCGTGTCGTCGATAAACATTGCATTGGTGGTATTCCCGGCAATCGCACCTCGATGCTAGTAGTGCCGATAGTGGCGGCGCATGGCATGTTGATCCCCAAAACATCAAGCCGCGCCATCACTTCACCTTCCGGCACTGCGGACACGATGGAAGTATTGGCCCAGGTTGAACTTTCGCCTGATCGTTTGCATCACATCATTCGCCATCAACGCGGCTGTTTGAGCTGGGGAGGGACGGCCAACCTCGCGCCCGCCGACGATGTGTTGATTTCGGTGGAGCGGCCATTGGGGATTGATTCTATCGGTCAAATGGTGGCCTCCATTCTGTCAAAAAAACTGGCCGCCGGTTCTACCCATTTATTGATCGACATTCCCGTGGGGCCGACCGCAAAAATGCGTCACATGCGCGAGGCACTGGCTTTACGCAAACTTTTTGAGTTTGTCGGCGATCAGCTCAATATTCATCTTGAAGTAGTCATCACCGATGGCCGCCAACCCATTGGTCGCGGCATCGGCCCCGTACTTGAGGCGCGCGACGTCATGCAGGTACTCAACAATGACCCGGAAGGACCGGCTGATTTGCGCCAAAAATCACTACGCTTGGCGGGACGGGTATTGGAATTCGATCCCGACGTGCGCGGTGGCCAGGGCTATGCCATCGCCCGTGACATTCTTGAATCAGGCCGTGCGTTAGCAAAGATGAACGCCATTATTGAGGCCCAGGGGCGCCAAACCACTGAGTTTAAACTCGGCTCCCTTAACTTTGAAGTGACCGCCCCCAGTGCAGGCATGGTGTTGGAGATTGATAATTTCCATCTCGCCAAACTTGCCCGCTTTGCCGGAGCCCCGATGGATAAAGGAGCGGGAGTGGATTTGCTGAAAAAAGTGGGCGACACTGTCAAAAAAGGCGAACCGCTCTATCGGGTATATGCCGAATTTCGTGGTGACTTTTCATTTGCCCAGCACATGGTTGCACATGCAGGCAGTGGTTACCAGATCGGCCGTGGCGGCCATGCATCGCAGAGTTTTCTGGAGATATAGGGAACCTCTGATTAATTCGATCAAGCAGATGGACGCGAGGCGCAAACAGGTGAAAAAACGGACGAGCGCATGAATGGGCGAGGTAGGGCAACGCAGGGAGCAGTTGCCGAGTTTACCAAGGAGTAAATGAGCATTTTGAGCTCATTTACAACGCAGCGGACGCTGCTTCAGTGAATTAGTCGGAGGTCCCCTAGGGTCGTTTATGGTCGTACTTGGATTTAATGGCTACCGCCACCAAGCCAAGCGTCTCGCCACGGCGCTGGGCATAGGCTATGAAGAAATTGGCGTGCATCACTTCCCGGATGGCGAGAGCCGCATCACCCTTCCCCAAAATCTACCTGCAGAAATCATTCTCTACCGCAGCCTGGATCGCCCCAACGACAAGCTAATTGAGTTGTTATTTATCTGCCAGGCGGCGCGCCAACACGGTGTCAAGAAGATCACGCTGGTTGCGCCTTATCTGTGTTACATGCGCCAGGATGCCGAATTCAATCCGGGCGAGGTTATTAGCCAAAAAATATTTGGCGAGTGGCTGAGCGGGCTCGTCAATCGTATTGTTACGGTAGACCCCCATCTACACCGAACCCGCAATCTGAACGAAGTGTTTCCTGGCATCGAAACCACCACCTTATCTGCGATGCCCTTGATGGCTGAATTTCTGAAAAAACGCCCCGTTCCACCGCTTTTGCTGGGCCCCGATGCCGAATCCGAGCAATGGGTGAAAAATATTGCTGAAATGTCCGAGCTGGAATGGGCCGTAGCCAATAAAATCCGCCACAGCGACTGGCAAGTACATGTTGCCTTGCCCGTACGTGAATGGCGCAATCGCCATGTCGTCATCGTTGATGACATGATCAGCACCGGCCGTACCTTGAGTACTGCGGCCCAGCAACTCAAGCAAGAAGGTGTCAGCTCAATCAATTGCATGATCACCCATGCGTTGCTGTCACCGGATGCCGAAAAAATGATCGCCAATGCCGGTATTACTCATATCTGGAGTTCGGATAGCATTAGTCATAGCTCCAATACTTTGAACTTGACTGAATTACTGGCCGGAGCACTTAAAGGCTAACCCATGCCGGTTTCACCTCTGATGTTATTAGCCCTCATCCTGTTAGTGGGGCTGCTAGTGACATTTATTCAAATCGGCATCCTGACTATCGCCTTTGACAAATTAGGGCTATCCCCGGGCTCAGCACTCCTGCTGTTATTTACATCACTCATCGGCAGCGCCATCAATCTGCCGTTATTCAAGATCAAGGCTGAAATGCCACCATCAGCATTGGCACCACCCGTCTTACGCGATCTCTTTGGTCGGCCACTCCCTACTTTTACCAGAACGACCTTGGTTGCCATCAACGTCGGCGGCGGCCTGATCCCGATTTGTTTCAGTATCTATCTTTTGTCTGAACATGCCTTACCGGCATTTGATGTCGTTGTTGCCACAATGCTCGTTGCCATTGCCTGCAACATTATCAGCCGTCCCCTGCCGGGCATTGGTATTGGTATGCCAATCCTGATTGCACCGCTAAGCGCAGCGGTCATTGCTTTATTGATCAATCCGGCGCACAGCGCACCTTTAGCCTACATTTGCGGTACTATTGGAGTGTTGATTGGTGCCGATATACTTAAATTGAAAGATATACGCCGTATGGGGGCGCCAGTCGCATCCATCGGCGGCGCCGGCACCTTCGATGGCGTTTTTATTACCGGGATCGTTGCCGCGATTCTGGCCTAAGCTGCGGGAGGCACAGTGTCAGGTAAGCAGTTATTCGAGCACGTCGACACGCTGGGGAAATTGAACCAAAATTTGCCTCTGGCAGAGAAGCTGGAATTTTTGCACGAAATACTACGCGGCAGTTATGAGTTTATTGACCGCATCTCCATCGCACTCTACGACGCCAAAACTGAGACCCTCAAGACCTACACACACAGTAGCGATGGCGATAATCCACTACCGATGTATGAGGCGAAACTTAGCGATGCCCCTTCACTCCGGCAGATCATCGACCAAGGAAAATCGCGCGTCGTACAAGATTTGGCGATTTTCGCGGATAGCCCTCACGAACACGCACGCCGCATAGCCGCCAAGGGCTATCGCTCCAGCTACACCATGCCATTCTTTCATAACGGCAATTTGCTGGGCTTTCTCTTTTTCAACTCATTTCAACCCACTCCTTTTGATACTGAAACGCTGGCGGGACTCGATATCTTTGGCCATTTGATAACTTCTGTAATCACCAATGAACTCACCGCCATACGCACCCTGCTGGCAACTGTGCAGGCAGCACGCGGCATCACCCATCATCGTGATGTTGAAACTGGCGCCCACGTTGACCGCACAGCGCACTACGCGCGCCTGATCGCTAAGGCGCTTGCGCCGCAATACGGCTTCAGCGATGAGTTTATTGAACACATCTTCATGTTCTCGCCGCTGCACGATATCGGCAAAATTGGCGTGCCGGATAAAATTCTTCACAAGCCCGGAAAGCTCAACGATGAAGAATATGAGGTGATGAAGACTCACACGGTCAAAGGTCGTGAAATCATCAATGAACTGGTGAAAGATTTTGGCCTCGACAACATCCAACACGTAAAAATACTCGGCAATATCGCCGAATATCATCATGAGGCCGTCGACGGCTCAGGTTATCCGAGCGGATTGCACGGCGATGGGATACCGATCGAGGCACGGATCAGTTCAGTGGCCGATGTCTTCGACGCGTTGACCAGCAAACGTCCTTACAAAACTGCATGGGGCAATGCAGAATCAATCGCCATATTGCAACGACTGGCGGGCAATAAACTCGACCGCGATTGCGTGGACGCCTTAGTGAAAAATCTAGATAAGGTGCTGGAGATTCAACACCGCTTCCAGGATGAGAACGGCGCTTAGGCCCTGGCCTTGCGCTGCGCCTTTTCAACCACCAGATTATCCAACAGATCCATCAACTTGCTACTGGCCTGCTCCATGGCGTTAATGTGGCGCAGAATCCCGGAACGAACATCCTCATCATCCGCCCAACTCTTATCCTTAATCGCGTCCAACACCCGATGCGCATTGCCATGTACTTCCGAGTGCGGATCGATGATCTTGGGGAATGACGGTGTGCTGCCAAACAGCTCGCGACCCTCGCCTTCGTCATACCATTTACCTAGGCGGCAATTATGATGATTCACAGCCACCGCCTGCCCTTCCGGCGAATCCACACCCGCATCCAGCGAGCGATAGGTGTTTTGTTTGAAAATCACGTGGTCCAGTTTGATCAGATTGGTAAACACCCGATCACGCGCCTGCGTCAACTTGGCAGCCGACTCTTGTGCTGAAGTCGCAAATTGCGCCATGTGACCACCGAAATTGGTGATTGTCGCCGAGGATTCATCGGCAATTGCCTTCATGGCAGCAGTATTCTTCAGCATTACTTCCGATTCCTGGGTAAACGCCTCGATTACCGGCGCAATCTCGCGTGTCGCCTTTTTGGTGTTTTCCGCCAGTGTTCTTACTTCATCGGCAACCACTGCAAAACCACGCCCCTGCTCCCCGGCGCGCGCTGCCTCAATCGCGGCATTCAATGCCAGAAGATTGGTTTGTTCTGCAATCGTGGTAATCACCTTGATGACATTGGAGATCTCGGCCGAACGCCCCGTCAAACTCTTGATCGAATCATCCGCACCATTGATCATCTCCACCATGTTTTTCAGCTTGGCGATCAATACTGCGATTTCCTGATTCGACAAATTGGCACGCTCTGCCGTATCCATGACCATGGCTTGCACTTCTGCCATTTGTTCATTGACGGACGACAGGCTGGCCTGATTTTTCCGCAGATTATTCAGCAGGTTTGTTGTATTCACCTGCACCAGACTACCCATGATCGAATTGCGTCCACTCATGCGGTGTTCAGCGATAATCAAATCCAGGGAAGCCGTTAATTTGCGTATCGTGGTGACAAACGTACCATGCAACCCGCTCGACAACGGTTTGCGGAAATATTTATTCTGGCTGACATAATTGAACGAGGTATTCACCTCGCGAAAGAAGGTCTCGATCTGGTCGAGCATGTCGTTGATGTTCCACGCCAGCTCCGCCAGCTCATGATCCGTATCGATACCGACAATACGCTGATCGAACTCGCCTTTGGAAATGGCTTTGCTCGCCGCATCAAGCTTAGCCCTCAGGTCATCGGTCTTTTTCTCCTGAGCATTCAGCAGCAAACAAGTGATAACGCCTAGCAGCACCATTCCGAATCCAATCAATCCCCAATCGATTCCATGCCGGATGCTGCCATAAATGATGGCCAGGAGCCCCAGGCCACCAACAGCGAGTATCGCATTAACCCTGGAGAGCGAACACAAGTTCTTCATAAGTCGTCTTCTTCTCGTTGAGAAAATCGGTCACCAGCTTGAGCGAGGCATCCATCGCCTGTTTCGGCCCCGCCTTCTTTTCCGCGTCCAGCATCAGTGTGTAAATCCCGCTGATGGTCTTGACCGCTTCGGGATTGGGTTTGCGGCGCACGGAAAAATAACCGATCACCTTGCCGTGATGATCATAAGAAGGCGTGACATTGGCAAACACCCAATAAAACGAACCATCAGCCGCCATATTCTTTACAAAAGCACAAATTTCTTTTTCCTGCGCCAGCGTATCCCACAGCAACTTGAACACGCCGCGCGGCATGTCCGGATGACGAATGATGTTGTGCTGGGCACCGATCAATTGCTGTTCCGTGTAACCGGAAAACTCTATAAAAATTCGATTGCCATAAGTAATTCGCCCGGTGAGATCGGTCTTGGAGACGATAAAATCGTTCTCGCGCATGACCTTCTCCCGGCTATTGGGGACTATCGATTTATCCTTCATGACCCATTTGACTCCATTACCGGTCTCCGTGCCCTGCCCTAGTCAGATCTCTTGGAACTTCTTCCTCCATTACAACTTTGGGGTAATGGTATTTCGTTACCATCTATCGACACGCCTAAATCATTCTTTAGACTTAAATCAAACAGTTGTGCTAATAATTAGCTCGCACTCAAATATAATCGGCACCTAAAGTGGATTTCTAAATACCACAATATACTTATTTCAAACTAAAGTAATTTGGTCAACTAATCATCCATGGCCTCAACCAAATCCATCCTGATCACCGGCTGCTCCAGCGGCATCGGCCGCTGCGTCGCCCTGGGCCTGCAGCAGCGCGGCTGGCGGGTGTTTGCCACAGCCCGACGTGAAGCAGACGTGGCATCTCTGCGCCAAGAGGGGCTTGAGGCCCTGCGTCTCGACCTCAACGATTCCTATTCGATTATAGATGCCGTTGAAAAAACACTCGCCGCCACCGGCGGTACGCTGGACGCCCTGTTCAACAATGCCGCCTACGGCCAGCCGGGCGCGGTGGAAGATCTGAGCCGCGGGGTCATCCGGGCGCAATTCGAGACCAACCTCTTCGGCCCGCTGGAGCTGACTAACCGGGTGATTCCAGTGATGAGGCTCCACGGGCATGGCCGGATCATTCAGTGCAGCTCGGTACTGGGACTGGCCGTTATGCCCTATCGCGGCGCCTACAACGCCAGCAAATTCGCGATCGAGGGACTGAGCGATACCCTGCGTCTGGAGCTGACCGGCACCGGCATCCATGTCTGCCTGATCGAACCGGGTCCGATCACCAGTCGATTCCGGGCCAACGCCTATGCCATGTTCAAGCGCAATATCGACCGAACACATAGCGCCCATCGCGCCTATTACGAAGGTGTCGAGCGGCGCCTAGCCAAGCAGGGCCCAGCCCAGCCCTTCACTCTGCCACCGGAGGCCGTTTTGGAAAAGGTCATCCATGCCCTGGAGAGCCCGCGACCGAAAATCCGTTATTACGTGACGGTGCCGACTTATCTATTCGCCATACTGCGGCGACTATTACCTTATCGCTGGCTGGATAAGGTTTTGTTGGCGGCCAGCCGGAATGAGAATAAGTAGCGTGCGCCATGTACGCACCACATGTAACCGCTTTATTCACCGCGCCCGGTACAGTATCCTAACCAGCTGAATAAAACTGTGTCGCCTTTGGCGACGGATTGGCGGGTTATCCACAGGACTAGGACTTTCAGTCCGTCGCGCCTGCGGCTAACCCACCCTACATTTGATTGCACGAACGAGAGACCAAGATGCCTGCGAAGCCCAAATCCCCGAATAACAGCTTCAAGACCAAAGCCACCCTCCGCCACAAAGGCAAAAGCTACCGTTATCACTCGCTGACTAGCCTGACCAAAAAGCACAAAACCGTTGCCAGGCTGCCGTTTTCGATCAAGATCCTGCTCGAAAACCTGTTGCGCAACGAGGACGGCATTGCAGTCAAAAATACTGATATCGAAGCCATGATCAAATGGAAGGCCAAGGCCGAACCGGATCAGGAAATCTTTTTCATGCCGGCGCGGGTGGTATTGCAGGATTTCACCGGCGTACCGGCGGTCGCAGACTTGGCGGCGATGCGCGCCGCGCTCAAGCGCCTGGGCGGCAATCCCAAGCGCATCAATCCGTTTGTGCCTGCCGATCTGGTGATCGACCACTCGGTGCAGGTGGATCAATACGGCAGCGCGGGCGCATTTCAAGCTAATGCCGATCTCGAATTCGAGCGCAACGAAGAGCGTTATCAATTTTTGAAATGGGGACAGAACACGCTTGATAACTTCCGCGTCGTACCCCCGGACAGCGGCATTGTGCATCAAGTGAATCTGGAATTTCTGGCGCCACTCACTATGACCGCGAAAAAAGCCGGTGAGCACTGGCTTTATCCCGATACCGTAATCGGCACCGATTCACACACCACCATGATCAATGGCCTGGGCGTGCTGGGCTGGGGCGTGGGCGGTATCGAGGCCGAGGCGGCAATGTTAGGCCAGCCAAGCTCAATGCTGATTCCGCAAGTCGTCGGTTTCAAACTCAGCGGTAAACCAGGCGCGGGCGTGACTGCGACCGACATCGTGCTTTCCATCACCCAAGTGTTGCGCAAGGCAGGCGTCGTCGGTAAGTTCGTCGAATTTTATGGTCCCGGCCTGACACATCTGTCACTCGCCGATCGCGCCACGGTCGCCAACATGGCGCCGGAATATGGTGCGACTTGCGGCATCTTCCCGGTCGATGAAAAAACGACTGCGTATCTGCGCCTGACGGGACGCGATAAACAGGCAGATATGGCCGAGGCTTATTACAAGGCACAAGGCTTATGGTACACCGCCAAGTCAGTTGAACCCACATATAGTGAAGTACTTGCTTTTGATTTAAGCAAGGTTGAACCGAGTCTGGCCGGCCCATCACGGCCGCAGGATCGCGTTACGCTCAGCGGTGTGCGCAAATCGTTCCGCCAGATGCTGATCAAGCAGTGGGAGCAGAAAGGGCAGAACCTTGATAAGGACCAAAAGGAACGTTGGCTGACAGAAGGCGGCAATGTGCCAGTGGCACCGGAATTCTCCCCGGTGCCAGTCGAAGGCCGTGATGTCTTCAATGGTTGCGCACCCGTACGCCAGCCCGATGGCGTGTCCTATAACCTCTGCCACGGCTCGGTAGTGATCGCGGCCATCACCAGTTGCACCAACACCTCGAATCCCGCCGTGCTGATCGCCGCCGGCTTGCTGGCACGGAATGCCGTGCGTCGCGGTTTGCAAGTGAAGCCCTGGGTCAAAACCAGTTTGGCACCCGGATCGCGCGTGGTCACCGATTATCTGACCTCTGCCGGATTGTTGCCTTACCTCGAAGCATTGCGCTTCCACGTCATCGGTTACGGTTGCACCACGTGCATAGGCAACAGCGGTCCGCTGCCACCACATGTTTCCAAGGCGGTTAAAGATGGCGATCTTGCCGTGGCGTCAGTGTTGTCTGGCAATCGCAACTTTGAAGGCCGCGTCAACGCGCAGGTGCGCGCCAACTATCTTGCATCGCCACCCTTGGTCGTTGCCTACGCCCTCGCGGGCAACCTCAATGTCGATTTGAATCACGATCCGCTTGGCGTCGATCCTGCCGGAGAACCGGTTTATCTCAAAGACATCTGGCCCAGCCGCGAGGAAATCGATGCGCTGGTGGGCGAACATGTCACGCGTGAGATGTTCCAGCAGACATACAAGAATATATTTAACGACAACAGCGCCTGGAACAAACTCAAATCGCCCAAAGGTGAATTGTTCAAATGGGTGGGCGACTCCACCTACATCAAGGAACCACCATTCTTCACCGGCATCACCAAAACAGCGCCGGGCTTATCCGACATCACCGATGCGCGTGTACTGGCCAAACTTGGCGATTCCGTCACTACCGACCACATCTCACCCGCCGGTTCCATCGGCAAGACCAGCCCTGCCGGTCAATACCTGATCGCCAATGGTGTCGAACCCAAGGATTTCAATTCCTACGGCGCACGCCGCGGTAATCATGAAGTGATGATACGCGGCACCTTTGGCAACATACGCTTGCGTAATCAGCTCGCACCCGGCACTGAAGGCGGCGTCACTCGTCACTTGCCTGATGGCGAACAGATGTCGATTTACGATGCATCCGTAAAATATCAAGCTGCGAAAATACCTCTGATCGTGATCGCAGGCAAGGAGTACGGCACTGGGTCGTCACGTGACTGGGCAGCGAAAGGCACGCAACTGCTTGGCATTCGCGCCGTCATCGTCGAAAGCTTCGAGCGCATCCATCGCTCGAATCTGGTCGGCATGGGTGTGTTGCCACTGCAATTCATGCCCGGCGAAACCGCTGAAACATTGGGCCTCACTGGGGAAGAAACCTATACCATCGAAGGTCTGTCTGATCTCAAACCAGCGCAAACCCTCACTGTCAGCGCCACGCGCAATGACGGCAGCGTGAAGCAATTTAATGTCCGTTCACGTGTCGATACCGCCAACGAAGTGGAATACATTCGTCATGGGGGAATTTTGCCGTACGTATTAAGACAAACGGCGAAGCGTTGATTTGCATACCACCACCCCGTCGCTACGCGCCACCCCTCCTCCTGCCAGGAGGAGGGGATAAAACCGAGACGCCTCATTGCGTTAAAATGTTTCTTCCCCGCCTCCCGAGGGAGGCGGGGTGGACGCGAAGCGGACGGGGCGGTGGGCAATCAAATCAAAAGGAACACAACCATGAGGTTACACAACCGCGAATCGCTCAAATCCACCCGCCGCCAACTCCGCCAGCAACTCACTCCCACCGAGGCCAAACTCTGGAGCGCCTTGCAACATAGCCAACTCGCCGGACGTAAATTCCACCGTCAACACAGCATCGGCAAATACATCGTCGATTTTAACTGCTCGTCCGAACGATTAATCATTGAACTCGATGGCGCCGCTCACGATCATGAGCAGGCATGGGTACAGGATCAGGTGCGCAACGATTACGCATATTGCGTTTCGAAAATCGAAACGTGATGGAAAATCTGGAAGGTGTGTTGGCAGTGATACAGCAGAATTTTAACACCACCACCCCGCCCTGACGGGCACCCCTCCTCCTGGTAGAAGGAGGGGATAGTAACTTCTTTTTTCAGCCACTGAAACATAGAGAGTGTCTTTCTCCCCTCCTCAGCATGAGGAGGGGTGGACGCGAAGCGGACGGGGTGGTGGGGGCATGATAATAATCAGCCATCAAAACCCGGCGCCATCACCCTTGCCTTTGAGATTTCCCCCGCCCAAACATCAACCGCTCACCCTCCAGCGCCACCATCACAATATCCCCCGGATGGAACTTACCCGCGAGTATCTCCTGTGCCAGCGGATTTTCCAGCATCTGCTGAATCGCCCGCTTCAGCGGTCGCGCGCCATACACTGGATCAAACCCCGCCTCACCCAGCTTGTCGAGCGCAGCCTCGCTCACCTGCAAATCCATATCTCGATCCTGCAACCGGCGGCGCAGGTAACTCATCTGGATATTGGCGATGCGGCGGATTTGATCTTTTTGTAATGGATGGAAAACTACTACGTCATCGATGCGATTGATGAATTCCGGCCGGAACTGCTGACCGACAATCTCCATCACCGCCTTTTTCATCTGATCATACTGTTCTTCAGTTGCCATCTCCTGAATCACATGCGATCCTAAATTAGAAGTCATCACGATTACAGTATTGCGGAAATCGACTGTCCGGCCCTGGCCATCGGTCAAACGGCCGTCGTCCAGCACCTGCAACAAGACATTAAACACATCCGGATGCGCCTTTTCGACTTCATCGAGCAGAATCACCGAATACGGTTTACGTCGCACGGCCTCGGTGAGATAACCGCCCTCTTCATAACCAACATACCCCGGGGGCGCACCGATCAGCCGCGCCACGGAATGTTTCTCCATGAACTCCGACATATCGATGCGCACCATCGCTTCTTCCGTGTCAAACAAAAACGCGGCCAATGCCTTGGTCAACTCAGTTTTACCAACACCTGTCGGCCCAAGGAACAGAAACGAACCATTGGGTCGATTAGGATCGGAGAGCCCGGCCCGCGAACGGCGTATCGCATTGGAAACGGCCTTCACCGCCTCACTCTGGCCGATGACGCGCTTTTGCAATTCATCTTCCATGCGCAACAATTTTTCACGCTCGCCTTCGAGCATCTTGCTTACCGGAATCCCGGTCCACTTCGAGACGACTTCGGCGATCTCTTCATCCGTCACTCGTGAACGCAGCAATTTAGTTTCATGCATCTCAGCTTGAGCAGCGAGATCAAGTTGTTTCTGTAATTCTGGAATCTTGCCGTATTGTAATTCCGACATACGCGCCAGATCACCGCCGCGGCGTGCCGTTTCAAGCTCGATGCGTGCCTGGTCCAATTTTTCCTTGATATGCTGCGTACCTTGCAGCGCGGCTTTTTCGGACTTCCAAACCTCATTTAGATCGGAAAACTCGCGATCGAGACGGTTGATCTCAGACTGCAAATGCTCCAACCGTTTACGCGAGGCCTCATCAGTTTCTTTTTTCATCGCCTCGCGCTCGATTTTGAGCTGGATCAAGCGCCGTTCGAGCTTGTCCATTTCTTCCGGCTTGGAATCGATTTCCATGCGGATACGGCTTGCGGCTTCGTCCACCAGATCAATCGCCTTGTCCGGCAATTGGCGATCGGCAATATAGCGATGAGACAGCGTTGCGGCAGCGACAATCGCCGGATCGGTAATTTCAACTCCGTGATGCACTTCATATTTTTGTTTCAAACCACGCAAAATGGCGATCGTATCCTCGACGCTGGGTTCATTAACCAACACCTTCTGGAAGCGCCGCTCCAGCGCCGCGTCTTTTTCAAGATATCCACGATATTCATCGAGCGTGGTCGCACCGATACAATGCAGCTCGCCACGCGCCAGGGCGGGTTTCAACATATTGCCGGCATCCATCGCACCTTCGGCCTTGCCGGCACCGACGATGGTATGCAATTCGTCAATGAAAAGGATAATCTGGCCCTCCTGCTGCGCCAGATCCTTTAATACCGCCTTCAAACGCTCTTCAAACTCGCCACGAAACTTGGCACCGGCAATCAATGAACCCATATCCAGACTCAGCAAGCGTTTACCTTTGATACCTTCCGGCACTTCACCATTCACAATACGTTGCGCCAAGCATTCGACAATCGCGGTTTTACCGACACCTGGTTCACCGATCAGCACCGGATTGTTCTTGGTGCGGCGTTGCAATACCTGAATCGTGCGCCGGATCTCATCATCACGGCCGATCACCGGGTCGAGCTTGCCCTTCTCGGCGCGCGCGGTCAGATCAATCGTGTATTTTTCCAATGCTTGACGACTTTCTTCCGCATTCGGATCATCCACCTTTTGCCCGCCACGCATTTTTTCGATTGCCTTTTCGATGGCGCCGGTGCTCGCCACCGCCTTGCGGATGATCTCGCCGATTTGATTCTGCTCGGTCACACAGGCCAGCACAAACAACTCGCTGGAAATGTATTGATCCTTGCGTTGCTGCGCCAGCTTGTCGGTCTGATTGAGGATGCGGATCAGGTCATTACCAAGCCGGATATCGCCCGCCGTCCCGGTCACCTGCGGCAAACGATCCAGCGCCTCGCCCAGCGCCGAGCGCAGGGCATTGACGTTGACGTCCGCCAGCACCAGCAAGCGCCGCGCCGTCCCCCCCTCCTGGTCCAGCAGGGCCATCAGCACATGTAGCGGCTCGATCAGCTGGTGGTCGCGGCCCACGGCCAGGCTCTGGGCATCGGCCAGCGCCGTCTGAAACTTGGTGGTCAATTTATCCATTCGCATCAATCAGTTCCTCAATTCCAGGTAACCCGCATCTAAGCCATTAGATAGGGATAGACCTACATAATTCAAGTCTCAGACTATATCTATTTAGAAATCAGGAGTAGTCGTGTCAACAGCTGGCACGCATATATGCATAACAAACTGCCGAGAACGATGACTTTCTACGACAATGCAGTTCAAAGAAGTATCAGAGGTTCACTAGACAAAAAAAGGGGCGCATCGCTGCGCCCCTAGGGTTTTACCAGATGAAACTACTATTACACCTCATCACCCTCGGAATATTTCACATCTGCCGGTGGAATGGTGGTGCTCATGCCATGATCGGTAAAGGTCGGCAACAGTGGACTGCCTACGCCCACATTCAGAACGCTGCCCTGTGTCACATCGGGGAAGCTCTTGCCTGCCGCAGGTGAATTAACCTCGGCCAGGAAAATGCTTACTTGCAACGGCTTGATGTAGTAGACCACACCATTGCTGTCGGTCACCTGTGTCCCCGCCGGGATGTTGATGATCTTCTGCGACAGCGCAGTCGTCATCGTCCAGCCACCTTTTTGCAGATCCTGGTAGAGATCAGGCAGACCGTGCATCCAGCCATCGAATTGCAAAGCCAGGCTCTTGGTTGCCGCCGGAGTCTGATAGCTATAGCTGTAAGACTTGGCCACCAGACTGATCGGATCGGAAAGCAACATATAGTCGCCACTGCCATCATTCTTCTTCAGATACTGCTGCGAACCCCAGCCGCCATTGGCTGAATACTCCCAGTTGAACTGCACGGGACGGGTGCCACCGGTGGGAACACCAAAACCATCGACGGTCACTACATTGCCACTCGCATCCAGTGGCGCATCCCCAACATTGAATGCCTGCAAGCCCCACTGACCGGAGGTGTAGACATCTGCTGTGGTTTCCACCGTATTGGTGGCTGGATCATCCGCCGCATAGACCAGTTTCAGGTAATTAGCGCTCGCGCTGTTGGTCTCAAGCTTCAGCGCCAGTCCCGGCTGCCACGGTGTACCCAAATGGTGAGTCCCTGTGGGTAGGAAGGTGAGCACATTCACCGGATTGACAGTGGATTGCAGCTCCAGTTGTACCTCATAAGAGGCCGCTGCATCAGCGGCCGCAATGCGGCGCACCGCATAGTTCACACCGTTGCTATTGATGTAGTACTCGCGCCCCTGCTCGGGCACGAAAGCCGTATCGCCATTGGCATCAAAAGTCGGTGTCCACGTCGTCTGATCAAAGGAAGTAAGCTTCTTCTGCACCCAGCCGGTCGCTCCGTTAGTGAAATCACCGGTGTACTGGATGTAGAGTGAGCCATTGACATCCACCCAGAGCTGGTCGCCATTGTTACCTGCATAGCGGCTGCCACCCTGTACCGTTGTAAGACCATTCTGCCCCTGTATGGCGGGATAGAAACCGGGTGTAGTGAAGTTCGCTATATTATCCGCTGCGGCCAGATAGACATAGTTTACGGCCACCTGATTGATATTATCCCAGCGGCCGATGTTGACATGCTTGCGGTTATTACCCACCAGTGAACTCCAACTAGTGAAACTGGTGAACGCCTTAGAATTCCCGGTGCTGAAATCCTTACATAAATTTGGCGTGCCAAACTGAATCCAGCCACCCTCACAGGACTCCCAAGTGCCTGCATTATTAAACAGCTCAAAGTGTTTGTTGGTGAAGGTCTCCACCACGATACCCTTGATGTCATCGGGGCTGCCTGCGACCAGTGTACGTTTAGTGAACGAACC
Organism: Gammaproteobacteria bacterium; assembly: GCA_016200485.1. NCBI lineage: Bacteria > Pseudomonadati > Pseudomonadota > Gammaproteobacteria > Gammaproteobacteria bacterium. The sequence goes on along the minus strand of JACQEP010000021.1, from coordinate 37,753 downwards.
TGCCAGCGGTGCCTGTACGGTATATGTAACTGGAATTGTGTTGGCACCGAAATCTTCACGCGTCACGACGGTATTTGGTGGCACACCGTTCGGACCCCCACCCCACAGCTGATGTCGCCCCTGCCAGGCGCCATAATAGGCGCGCTGGGTGACACCGTTGCTGTCCACATAGGAGACCGGAAAACCGAAGGATTTATGTTTCTGCACGTTGTCACCGGCGACAATGCCCGCACCGGCATCAGCATTGGCGTAGAACAGACCGTAGCGGTGTGTCATTTCCACCTCGCTCTTTCGATCCTTATAGACCGGACCGCTACCATCGTCCACCACCAGATAATCGGCATTATAGGCATAAGAGGCTGATGCCGCAGGCGGTGTACAAGGTCAGGCATGGCATTGACTGAAATCAGGATACTCCACCTTACCGTAACCGGAAGTACCAGAGCGGTACAACACTGCCCGCGAGAACCAGTTCCCTTCATTTTCGTTGATCTTCAACTCCGGCGTGCCATTGTTGTTCCTCGACGTAGCAACAAAGAACTTGGTAGCATTATTGCCAAAAGCGACATTCAGATCCCACTCACCATAAGTCAGCACTGTGCCATCGGTATCGAAGGTCGCGCCGCTATAGATCTTGAACTCGGCGCGAATAACTCTCTTCTGGCCGGGATTGTCGCTGTCATCCTCCTCGATCCACGCCTGTACTTTGTTAAGATTACCGGTAGTGCCATCGGGACGTGCGTCATTCACAATCTGGGATTTAACCACCCACGGCTCCAGCTTTTTGATGGAGATGCCATTGTCCTCCTCTTCCCAGGCCACCATCGCCTTATAGGCAACACCATTCTGATTAGCAGTATCGTTATAATGGGTCTGCGCCAGCGCCTTCATCACCTGTTCGATAATGGCGAACTGTTCCAGGGCATGCTCTTCCACATATTTGGAGGTCATCGCCTGGTTGTAATCCGACGCTGACGAAAGATCTGACGCTGCGCGATCCAACCGTCCCATCAATGATGCCGCGCGCAGTGAAGCGGCGGATGAGGTTGAAGCCGGTATCGCAGATATATCCGTCGGCAAGGTATACGCACGCGTAGTTGTGCTGCCAGAGGAACCCGAACTGCTGCCACCACCGCAACCTGTCAAAGCCAAAGCCACGCTTGCCGCCACTGCCTTAATTACCCATTGCTTATTCATTAGTTACCCCCGAATTAAAAAATCTGCTTGTAAACCAGATTAATGCGCTTCTGACTCGCGGGAGGAGCCCCGCACCTAGAGAAACTATGGGGTTATCGGCAAAGCGAAGCGGTAGAAAAAGGGGGGATGAATCAAAGTTGTGACGTAGGTCACAAATTCTTTTCAAAACCGTTGGATTCAGACACCCTCTTGCGACCCGGCAATATAGATAACTATCTATAAAATATGGATTTTTAGCTGATTATTCCGACAAAATGAAGTTATTTACTTAGCACCATTAGTTGTTATACAAAATAGCCGAATATTTACCGTTCTTCATCGACCAACCTATTTAAGGGGGAATAACGGGTTTGGAGTTTGTCTAACAAAGTTGTGAGAGGTTTTATTTATATGGCTTATCGTCAAGAACAATGGGTAAATAAATAACTGATAGGGTCAATAATTCTCCCCGGTAGATGTCGATTCCTTATCTCCACAATACCCTTTTCAATACTAGGATATAGGTGCTATAATTTATTAATAGTGCATAGGCAATTGGGGCAGACACCGCACAGCAACACAATAAAATGCGGCGGTGATCTGGTAGCGAATGCGCTTGTAGCCAACATGGTTACAATAATTCTTTATAGGGTGGGGTAATCCTATGCTAACGAAGCGCTCCTGTGTCTGGGGATTAGTGTGCGCCGTGTTTGTCATACTGTTTCCAATGACAAATGCCTGGGCCAAAACTCAATCGACCGTTGACGACCAACAACTGATCGCCGAACTCCTGGATCGATCCGGCGTCAGTGCTCAATTAAACGCCATGCCGTGGTTGGTGAAGGCACAGCTGGAACAGCAAAAATTACCCAGTACCCTGGATCAGAAAACCCTCCTCAAGCTGATCAATCATCTTAATAGCGCCTTTGATCCGCAGAACATTCAGGCCGCGCTTAGTCGCCAATTTATTCTCCACTACGATAAAGACCGCTACCGCAGCTACCTGACCGGACTCGATGCTCCCGTCATTCGCAGATTGACCCAAATGGAAATCGCAGCCGCGACCGACCCTGAGTCTAGTCGCAAGATGTCTCTTTACCTGAGTCAACTGGAACAGACGCCGGCCAGCAAAAAACGCATCGCCCTCATTCGCGCGCTGGATCAATCCAGCGATAGCAGCAATTTTGTTGCCACCACGCAGGCCAGTATTTATCGCGTTATTGCTGAAACTTTAAATTATGGCTATCAACCCGCTAATCGTCTGCGCCTGCAAGACATTGACGAGCAAACGGCCATCCGGAAACAACAATCCTTGGCAACTGCATCGCAATTTGTGATCAACAATGCGCTATATGTTTACCGTGATGCCAGCGATGAGGACCTCCAGGCCTATGTCAACTTTCATCACACTGAAGCCGCAGCATGGTTCCACTCCCTGCTGCGGCAGGCGTGGATCGGCAGCATCCGTGATGTTGGCCGCGATGTCGCCTGGAGGATTGAAAACGAAACCACGCAGGTCACCGCTGCGGATGATGATTTCCTAAGATGATAGTCTGAAGTGAGATAACACAAAGGGTGCCTAGGCGCCCTTTGTTGTTTCTCAGCTCCAGGCCTAACTTATTGAACTGGATTGCCTTCCGAGTACCTGGTCACCACATTGGCAGGCATATCACCCATCTTGTGTTCGGTGAACATCGGCACGGTACTCAAGATTGCCAGACTCGCCAGATCAATATCAGGTGCGATCTTTCCGGCATTAGCAATATCTACCAACGTCACCACATTCAGGAACACACTGACTTCCAATGGCTTGACGTAATAACTTACCGAACCATCGCTCACCTCGGTATCCGCTGGAATACTAATAATCTTGTCGGAAATAGCTGTGCTCATGGTCCAGTTATTCACTTCCAGATCACGATACAAATCCGGCAAGCCGTGCATCCAGCCATCGAATTGCAATGATAGCGGCTTGGCAACCGGAGTCCCGGCGTTATCGACTGCTGCATTAATCGGAACAGTAATTGGCACCGGGTCACTCAACAACACATAGTTGCCATTGGCATCGATCAGATATTGCTGCGCGCCCCAACCACCAGCAGCTGAATATTCCCAGTTAAACTCTACGGGCGCCCCGCTAGGAAAACCAGCGGCATTCAAGGTTAGCGCATTGCCGCTGACATCAATCGGCTGGCCGGACACATTGTACGCCCACAGCCCCCATTGCCCTTCCGCCAGAACACTACCAACATCATTAGCCGCAGTATTGGGATCATCTGTCAGATACACTAGATTCATGAACTTGCTGCTCAACGGGTCGCTATCGAAAGAAAAATGAACCTTTGGCTCCCAATGTGACGCGAAATGATGAAAATTCGGGGGAAAAATGTACTTTGGATCTGCCGACTTTATATTCCGGGGATTGGCTGTCGTCTGTAACTCGAGCTTCACCTCATTGTTTGCATTAGTCTCCGGCAATCCTGCGGCAATTTTCTTCACCACGTAATTCACACCATTGGCGTTGATGTAATACTCGCGACCCAGATCAGGCGTAAAATTGGTATTCCCCGCAGGGTCGAAAGTTGGCGTCCACGTCTGCTGATCGAAGCTAAGCAATTTCTTTTGCTTCCATGCCTGGGCGACACTGTTAAATTCAATATAAATCGAACCACCGATATCTATCATCAATTGATCACCGTTGGCCGGTGTATAAATACCGCCGGTGGTTGCCTGCCAGCCGCCATTCAGTGATGCCAGCGCAGGATAAAAACCAGCAACGGTGTAACCAATACCCCCGGGATCGGCGGCAAGATAAACATACGGTTGCATCGTACCCGCATTATTCCGCATGATATTCACCATCTTGCGGTCATTGGCACCCACCTGCAATAACGCAAAATCACTAAACGCAACGAGCGCGGGTGTGCCCCCGTTAAAATCCTTGCACACTGGAGCACCGCCACCACTGTAATCCCACCAGCCGGGACATGTCTCCCATGCCGCTCCGTTGTACTTCAGCTCCAGATGTTTGTTCATCCAGATCTCAAACGGAATATTTTGAATATCCGCCAACGTGCCCGTGACGTAAGCACGTCTGGTCAAGGTACCCGTAAACGTCGGCGAAACTGTATAAGTCATAGGCGTGGCATTGGCACCGAAATCTTGCCGGGTGACCGTAGTGCCAGCCTGGATACCACTTTGACCACCCCACAACTGATGACGCCCCTGCCAAGCACCGTAATAACCAAATTGCGTTCCATTGGCATCTATATAGGTCACGGGGAATCCAAACTGTTTGTGGCGTTCCACACTATCCCCTGCGGCAATGTTGTTAGCAGCATCCGCAGCTTTATAAAACAATCCATAACGGCGCGTCATTTTGACCTTGCTGGCACGGTCTTTATAGACCACTGCATTGAGTCCATCCTTTACCGCGAGATAATCCTTGTTATAGGAATATTTGGCAATCCTTGTCGTTGGCGTCGACCCGCAGGGACCATTACACACCGGATATTCGACTTGGCCGAATCCCGCCGCGCCAGCTCGATACAAAATAGCCCTCATCGGCCACTCACCTGTCATATGCATCTTCAGCAGGCTGATACCACCTTGTTTACGTGATGAAGCGGCGAAATAATCCGTACCCGCGTCATTAAACTTGGCATTGATATCCCACTCGCCATAGTCCACCACCTCACCCGCCGCATTAAAAGTAGCCGCGCTGTAAATCTTGAACTCCACTTTAGTCAAACGTGTCTTGCCAGGGTTTCTCGGATCTTCTTCGGTAATCCACACCAGAATACGGTTGATATCGATCAGATTACCATTCGGGCTTGTCCCAACGATCAACCGTGAGTCGGTAACCCAGGGCTCCAGTTTCTTGATGTCGCGCCCGCCTTGTCCCTGCTCCTCCCATGCCACCATCGCCTTGTACGGGCCTTGATTGATATTGGCGGGATCAGAATAATTGGTCTGGGCCAAAGACTTCATGATGGTTTCGATGATGCTGAACTGCTCGAGCGTTCGCTCTTCGATGGATTGCGCGGTCGTCGCCTTATTGTAGTCAGAATCAGTAGTTCCTACAGTCAACGCGCGCAACTGAGAAAACAGATTACGGCTACTCCTTAGCGAAGCAGCAGTTGCCGTCGCATCGGCGGGAACGGCTGATATCTCGGATGGCAAGGTGAAACCGCGCGTCAGCGACGACAACACCTCACCTGAACTATTCAACGAACCGGTCGCCGACGAACCCGTCGAGCTGCTATTACCCCCGCCACACCCCGCCAGAACCATGGTCACAGCCACCATCTTTAATGGCCATTGCTTATTCATCTTGATTAACCCCGAGCCATAAACAAATGGTAAATAACGCCCCCTCGAAAAGATTCGAATCTAGGGCAACTAGGGGGTTATCGGTCTAACTAACCATTAATCTAAGGGCTGGCCCTTAAAAAACTCTGATTTCAATACCGTTCCTTCACAAACTTGAGGCCCTGAGGTAAACTCTGAATACTTATAAATTGGGTAACTCATTATAAAACCAGTAATTTTATAGGACTCTCTTGACAATACAGGGGTATTTGTATAACATTAACAACAGTTTGTTATACAAATTGATGTGTGCGCTTAACACCCTTTGCTTTACTCCCTAGAGGGAAACGGAGGGGTTAGGTCTTGTCTAATTGGTAAGGCAGTGGTCTTATGTGTCTTACCATTAAGAGGCGACGGGTATAGAGATGACAGCATCGATTCACACTCCCGCCCGCTGGGCGCGGTACTTGGTTTTCTTGTCGGCTGCAATTGGCGTAAACATCCTTGCCCCCCAGGCAGCATATGCTGCATCGTTTACCGTCAACATCTTTAGCGACTCGATAGACGCAGATTTAAACAACGCAGCCTGCGCTGATAACAACGGAAATTGCTCGTTACGCGCCGCTATTCAGCAGGCGAACGCCACCCCCGGCAAAGATACCATTACTCTTCCCTTGGGAACGATCAGTCTTAGCATTGTAGGCCGAAACGAAGATGCCGCCGCGACCGGCGACCTTGATATCACCGATAGCGTCGATATCCTCGGTAACGGTGGCAACAGCACCGGCGGCGTCAACTACACCACCATCAGCGCCGGTGTGCTTGCCACGCGCGACCGCGTATTCCATCTCGCATCCGGCAACCCAACTGTCACACTCACCGGGTTAATTATCACGAACGGTCTTACCGAAGAAAATAGTAATGCTACGATTTTCAATGGTGCAGGGGTATTAATAGACTCCGGCACCGTCACCATCAACGACTGTCGAATTCAAAACAATACCGTCACCGGGACCACTGCTGATTTTTTCACCACTCTTGGTGGTGGCATCCATGTCGGTCCGAATGGAACATTGACGCTTTCGAACAGCACTGTTAGCTCCAACACGGCACTTGCCGGTGGCGGTCTCAGCAATCAAGGCACGACCAATATCCGGTCTAATACCTTTATCACTAGCAACAGCGCTGCCAAGGGCGGTGGTGGCGGTATCGCCAATCTGGGGGGGTATCTTAATGTTGGCCAAGCCACCATCGACCACAACATCGCCAATTTAGGTGGGGGGATTTATAACGAACCTCAAAACGGCAATAACGGCACCACCAATACCATCGGCGCCGCCATCGAGTTTAATACTGCCCAGCAGATCCTGGGACAAGATCCCAACAATCCTGGTGGCGCTCAAATTGCCATCGGTGGTATTGGCGGCGGTGTTTTCAACCTCGGCCCGATGACGTTACAGCGCAGCGCCGTCAATGAAAATCAGACGAAAGATGTGAACGGTACTGCAGTCGGTTATGATGCGGGGGGAATTTACAACTCTGGTCTGGGCAACATTGATATCGCCAATGTCACCATCAGCAAGAATGTTAGCCGTGGCGGCGGCGGTATCTTTACTACCCGTAATGTCACGCTGACCAACGTGACGATCTTCAACAATAAAGCCATGCCCTGTACTCTGGGTGTCGGCAATTGTGATGCGCGTGGCGCCACGGGCGGTAACGAACTCTCGGTATACAATACCAATCCTGGCGTTGCCCCCAATAATCCGGATGTGGTCATCACCAACAGCATCCTCGCCGATGGCACCTATAGCAACAATAACCAGGTCAACGGCGCCGCTGTTGGCGTTTGTGCCGGCTCGGCCGGTTATGCCGCCTACATCGCTTCCAATGGTTACAACATTAGCGGTGACGCTAGCTGCGACTTAACCGCGGGTTCTGATCGCACCAACCTCAATAACAACACGAATCCATCGCTGCAGATAGACGAGACACTCCAAGTCAACGCCCCAGGGACGACCACCAAGACCCATCAACTCCTGGCAGGCAGTCCCGCGATCGATGCAATTCCCAGTAATGTTGCAAACCCATGCCCGCTGATCGACCAACGTAACCTCTTGCGTAATCTATGCGATATCGGCGCCTACGAATACAACGCCGGCACAGCCGCTGGAAATACTTATGTCGATCTCAAGACTACAGTGACTGACAGATATGATCCGGCTACCGTAAATCAACAAAATACCTACACCATAACGGTCACAAATTTGTATGACGCCATAGACGTCAACAACGCAATACTCACCATCAATGTACCGGCACAACTACGGCTGAATACTGTAAAACCCGCGAATTCTTGCAGTTTTGCAAACTATACTCTCACCTGTTCACTCGGCCTCATTGCTGCCCAGGATAAAAAACAGGTCTTTATAGACGTAACCCCTACTGTAGCCGGGACAATTACGGTCACGGCAATAGTTGACATCCCTGTCTCTAGTGGCCAGATAGACGCGTTCGTCGCCAACAACACCGCCAGCCAGACCACTGAAATCAAAGGCGCCGGAGATGGCAGCACGAATTTTGGCGGCACGGGCGGCGGCGGTACTATAGGTGCGTTGCTGTGGCTAGCAGTGGCGGGCTGGTCTTGGCGCCGTTTTCCACCCAACAGCATTGATACAGCAATCGGGTTGAGGACTTAAAGTAGGGGCGATTCATAAATCGCCCCTACAGCATCTGACTGGATCAATTAAGACAATTTTATTGCTACTTGAGCCAACCGCTTCCCCAACGCCCGGCACAGGCGCATTTCTTCTTCAGTAATAGATCGTTTCCCATCCACACCTGCGACATGCGTTGCGCCATAAGGCGTACCGCCGCTGGTAGTCGTGGATAAATCAGTTTCGCTATAAGACAATCCCACCACAATCATGCCGTGATGCAATAAAGGCGGCAGCATGCTGAGCAGTACACTTTCCTGGCCCCCATGCAATGTGCCGGTGGAGGTAAACACGGCCGCTGGTTTGCCAACTAATGCACCACTCAACCACAGCGGTGTCGTGTTATCGAGGAAATATTTGACCGGCGCCGCCATGTTGCCGAAATAACCGGGACTTCCCAATGCCAAGCCGACACACTCGCGCAAGTCATCCTGCGTGACATAAGGTGCACCGCTATCGGGAATGCTGTCTTCAACGGCCTCACACACTGTTGAGACTCTTGGCACAGTGCGCAACCGCGCTTGCAAGCCCGCCTCTTCCACACCACGCGCCACAAGTTGCGCCATCTTGCTAAGTGATCCATCACGGCTGTAATACAAAACTAAAATTTCACTCATATTAACCCTAGGCAAAAGAGGAAAGATAAAAGGGGAAAGGGAATGTGTGTACCGCAGGTACACGTTATAAATATTGCCGGCCTTTGGCCGGCTCATTCTCTCTTTTATCTTTTCCCTTTCCCCTTTTCCCTGATTTATTAATCTTCTTTCCCATCACGCGCCGCCTTTAAAACGATAGCATCGAACTCATCCGCGCTCATCAAGCCTTGCTCGGCGACGATATCGCGCACCGGGCGACCGCTTTTCTCCGAGGCCTTCGCCACTTCTGCGGCCTTGGCATAGCCGATGCGTGTGTTGAGCAGTGTTGCTAGCCCAACACTGGCATGAAGAAATTCGCGGCAGCGCTCTCGGTCAACCTTCAATCCCTTGAGATTAAATTCAGTCGTCGCCTTGATGGCATTGGTGAGCCAGCCCATGCTGTCAAACAGCGCCGAACCCAACGCTGGCATCATGACATTGAGTTCCAACTGCCCTGCCTGTGTCATCGTAGAAATAGCAGCATCCTGCCCGAGAATCTGGAAGCAGACTTGATTGAGCATTTCAAACATTACGGGATTGACCTTGCCGGGCATGATGCTGGATCCGGGCTGTACCGGCGGCAACATGATTTCACCAATACCAGTGCGCGGCCCCGAACACAGCAGGCGCATATCATTACTGATGCGTATCAGCTCCAGTGCTAAATCGCGAATGGCAGATGACAAACGCTGTACGTCGTGCATCGATTGCATCTGTGCCGCCATGTTCGCGGGACGAATCTTTTCACCCGTAAGTCTGGCCAATTCTGCGGCAACACGTGCCGGATAATCCGGCGAGGTATTCAAGCCTGTGCCTGCGGCGCTGCCACCAAGACCAATCTCACACAACGGATCACGGCAGTTTTCTATGTTGTTGGCGGCGCGGCGTAGTGTCCAGGCATAGGCGCCGAATTCGCGACCAATCGTGGTCGGCACCGCGTCTTGTAAATGGGTACGGCCACTCTTGACGGTATCGGCCTCGGCAACGGCAATACGGTCGTATTCATCCGCCATTTGTTGTACGGCCTGTACCAGGCGTGGCAACTTGGCCAATGCCGCGAGACGAATCGCGGTGGGGATGGTGTCGTTGGTACTTTGCCCCATGTTGACGTGATCATTGGGGTTGATGGGATCGTAAACGCCCTTTTTGCCACCCAAGGCAACGTTGGCGAGATTGGCGATCACTTCATTGCTGTTCATGTTGTGACTGGTACCGGCCCCCGCCTGAAACCGGTCGACAACGAATTGATCAAGATATTGACAAGCGAGAATTTTGTCGCAGGCTTCGACAATGGCCTTCATCCGTTTTTCATCCAGCCACTTCGGCTGATGATTGGCAACAGCGGCGGCACGTTTAATCTGGACATGGGCATAAATAAAATCGACGTCCGGGCCACGGCCACTGATGGGGAAATTATGGATAGCGCGTGCGGTCTGGCCGCCGTACCAGGCCTCGGCCGGTACCTGCACTTCACCCAGGCTGTCTTTTTCGGTCCGAAACTGTATTTTGTTACCCACAAACACCCCCGAATATAATCGTTATATATGCGCTAGGATAAAACAAAATGCCAACGGTGTCCTTTGCCTTTCTGCCGGCAACAAGGTATACCAGTATAAAGCACTTCACTCGTCCTGGAGGCTCGCTATGAAGCGCTGTGTCAGGTTTCTTGTTTCCGGCAAGGTACAAGGCGTTTGGTACCGTGCTGGCGCCCAAGAGCAAGCGCTGGCATTCGGCATCACCGGTTATGCACGCAACCTGCCGACAGGACAAGTTGAAATCCTGGCCTGTGGCGACGATGACCCGTTGACCAAATTGGAGGCCTGGCTATGGCAAGGTCCAGCCAAGGCGACAGTTTCTGAAGTAACGCGCAATGAAGTGAAATTTCGCGACTTACCTGACTTTCGCACAGGTTAGCAATCTGCAAAGAAGGGCCGTAGGGGCGATTCATGAATCGCCCCTACATTTGAAAAATCCACACCTACCGTAATTGTGATTTGATAAATGCAATCACCTGATCCAGCGGAATTTCCCGACTCTCGGCATCACGACGCCCCTTGTATTCGATCATGCCGCTATCAAGACCGCGTTCACTGAACACCAGACGATGCGGAATACCGATCAGTTCCATATCGGCAAACATCACGCCCGGACGTTCGCGGCGGTCATCCAGCAGCACATCAATACCTACCACTAATAACTCTTGATAGAGTTTATCCGCCGCCTCACGCAGCCGCTGGGATTTGTGCGCATTCATCGGCAACAACACCACCTCGAACGGTGCAATCGCGTGTGGCCAGATAATCCCGCGATCATCGTAATTTTGTTCAATGGCCGCTGCAACAACACGCGACACGCCAATCCCGTAACAACCCATGGTCATCACAACTGACTTGCCGCCTTCGTCCAAAACGGCGGCCTTCATCGCTTCACTGTATTTGCGGCCCAACTGGAAAATATGACCGACTTCAATCCCGCGTTTGATCGACAATACGCCCTTACCATCCGGGCTCGGATCACCTTCGACCACATTCCGTAGATCAGCAACTTGCGGCTCCGGCAAATCTCGCCCCCAATTGACGCCAGTAAGATGGACACCGTTTTGATTGGCGCCGCAGACAAAATCGGTTAGTTGTGCCGCAGTACGGTCGGCGATCACAGGAATCTGCAAGCTGACGGGCCCAACACTGCCAGCATCGCAACCTGCGGCGGCGCGCACTTGTTCGGGGGTAGCAAAGGTCAGCGGACTCGCTACTTGCGGCAATTTTTCTACCTTGATGGTGTTGAGCTCGTGATCGCCACGTAACACCAGCGCAACAACTGTTTTGTTGACGCCTTGCACCAGCAAGGTCTTGACGGTTTTCTGTGGTACTACTTTAAGAAAATCACAAATCTCGGCAATGCTGTGCTGCCCGGGCGTTGCCACTTCCTGCATCGCGGCACCAGCCACTAACCGTGCGCCTTTCGGCGCTACCGCTTCGGCCAATTCAACATTGGCGGCATAATCACTTTCGCTACTGAAGGCGATGGCATCTTCGCCGGATTGCGCCAGCACATGAAACTCATGAGAGGCGCTGCCACCAATGGCGCCGGTGTCCGCCAGCACGGCACGAAACTCCAGACCAAGCCGCGTGAAGATGCGTGTATAGGTGTTGTACATCACCTGATAGGTCTGTTGCAACGAGGCATCATCAATATGAAAGGAATAGGCATCCTTCATCAAAAATTCACGGGCACGCATCACACCGAAACGTGGACGACGCTCATCACGGAATTTTGTTTGAATCTGATAGAAATTGGCGGGCAGCTGTTTATAGCTGCGAATTTCGTTGCGGATGATATCGGTGATCACTTCTTCATGAGTGGGGCCAATGCAGAAGTCACGTTGATGGCGATCCTTCAGGCGCAGCATCTCTTCACCCATTTGATCCCAGCGGCCGGATTCCTGCCACAACTCGGCTGGCTGCACGGCGGGCATTAACACTTCTTGCGCGCCGGAACGGTCCATCTCCTCGCGCACGATGCGCTCAACCTTGCGCAACACGCGCAAACCCAGAGGCATCCAGCTATACAATCCGGCGGCAAGCTTGCGGATCATACCTGCCCGCATCATCAACTGGTGACTGATGACCTCGGCATCCGCCGGCGTCTCGCGAAGGGTGGCCAATAAATAATGTGATGTGCGCATGGTGTACTTCTTTCTTGAATTGTAAAAGTTGCGATTCTACCCGGCCAGGCTTAACCCTGGCCAGTATCGAAGCGCATGGATAAATCGATGGCCCGAACATGCTTGGTCAGGCCGCCTATAGAAATGAAATCGACACCTGTCGCCGCCAGCACCGGCAATTGCTCAAAAGACACACCACCGGAAACCTCCAACTTGGCGCGCCCGGCGGTGATCATCACTGCCTCGCGAATCTGCTCCAGAGTGAAGTTATCGAGCATGATGATATCCGCGCCCGCAGCCAGGGCCTCCTGTAACTCGGCCAGGGTTTCAACCTCGACTTCCACCGCCTTACCCTGGCCATAAGGCCGCACCTGAGTGATCGCCCGCGTGATCGAACCTGCGGCCAGGATGTGATTTTCCTTGATCAATACGCCGTCATAGAGGCCGTGGCGATGATTGTGGCACCCACCACAACGCACAGCGTACTTCTGCGCATCGCGCAGTCCCGGCAAAGTCTTGCGGGTATCGAGAATTTTCACGCCACTATCCGCCACACAATCGGCATAGCGACGCGCTTCGGTGGCGGTGGCGGAAAGCGTTTGCAAAAAATTAAGCGCGGTACGCTCGCCCGTCAACAAGGCTCGTGCTGGGCCGTGCAGGTTACACAAACGTTGATTGGCAGCAACCCGGTCACCCTCTGCCACCAACCATTCTATCTTGACGCGTGCATCGAGCTGATGGAATACCTCTTCAAACCAAGGCCGCCCTGCGATCACCGCCGGTTCGCGCGTAATCACCCAGGCCGAACTCACCGCATCGACAGGAATCAGCGCTGCGGTCAAATCGCCACTACCAATATCTTCCTGTAAGGCATAACGCACGACATTCACGATACTTGAAGGTAATGTCATCTGCCCACCTTGCCGCTATCAATGACTTGTTTCACAAATGGAATAGTCAGTCGCCGCTGCACTGCCAGCGAGGCGTGATCCAGTTGTTCTAACAATTCAAACAAACCCGCCATATCGCGCCGGCAGTGGCGCAACAGATAGCGTCCAATCTCTTCGGACAAATCGAACCCGCGCCGCTGTGCGCGCTGCATCAAGGCGGCGATCTTTTGCTCGTCGCTTAATGGCTGCACCTGGAATATCAAGCCCCAACCGAGGCGGGATTTCAAATCTGGTAACCGCATATCAAGACTTGCGAACGGTACATTTGCCGATAACACCAAGCGGCAACCTGGCGCTTCACGCACGGCGTTATAAAGATTAAACAGCGCTCGTTCCCACGCTGCATCGCCGGCAATCGCATTGATATCATCAATCGTGACCAAGGATAGCGACTCAAGACCTTCCAGCATTTCTGGCGCCAACTGATCCCGTTCCGTTAACGGCAGATAGGCACTGGCCTCGCCACGCGCTGCCGACTGATGACATAAGGCTTGCAGTAGATGCGTCTTGCCAACGCCATCACCGCCCCACATCAGGATGAAACGGTCCTCACTCCCCGTTTCTCGCAAAAGGCTTACCAACTGCTGATTGTCGCCGCTCACAAAATTATCAAAGGTATTCGCATCGCGCAGCCACATTTGCAGCGCCAGCTGGCGAACGGCGGGGGAATTTACTGCCATGCTAACCTTGACCCCCACCCGCATAAAGCTGGCTGTCGCGATAACGTGTATGTGCATACCGCAGCAATACCACCATTACCGCCGCCGTCGGCAATGCCAGCAGGATGCCGACAAAACCGAAGAGCTGACCACCGGCCATTACTGCAAAGATCACTGCCACTGGATGCAGACCGATGCGATCACCCAACAGATAGGGCGTTAACACCGCCGATTCCAGCATCTGGCCAAATCCAAACACGGCCAGCACCAGCAAGATGTGGAGCAGATCCTGAAATTGCACCAGCGCTGTCACTCCGGCAATAATTATGCCTAGCGAAAACCCCAGATACGGCACAAAACTCAACAAGCCTGCGGTCACGCCAATCAGCAAGGCGCCCTCGATCCCCACCAGCAACAAACCAAGCGCATACACCACACTCAACGCCAGCATCACCGCCAATTGTCCGCGCACAAATGCACCCAGTACTTGGTCGCACTCCTGCCCCAGGCGCACCGCCAATGCTTCATGGCGCCGTGGAATCAACTCCAGTAACCGCGCCATCAACACATCCCAGTCGCGCAGCAAATAAAATGTCAGCACCGGGATCAAGACCAGATTGGCCAGCCAGCCGAACAAGGTCATGCCCGATTGCAATATACCACCGGCAAATTCCGCCGCAGCGCCTCCCGCCTGGCGCCAGTGTTCGTCCACGACCAGTTTCAAATGCTCAACATCCAAGACTACCCAATCTGGCGGGAATAATTTTTGAATCCACGGTAATACTACATCCTGCAACCAAGCGATGTATTCAGGCAGGCGCCGCGCGAATGACACCAATTCCTGCTGCAACAGCGGCACGACCACAGCCACCAATACCACGATCAGTAATAGCAAACTCAAAAACACCAACACCACGGCCGTGGTGCGCTGCATACCTCGCGTTTCCAGCCGATCCACGACAGGATCGCCCAAATAGGCTAACAACGCCGCAGCAAAAAACGGCGTCAACACCGGAGCCAATAGATATAGCAGCAACATCAGCGCCGCCGCTGAAATTAACCACCACCATTTTTGCGAGTCGGTCATCATTATTATGTTTAGTGACGTTTATTAGCAGCGTAAGCAAACCGTGCCTTTCTACTCCAGGTCCAGACATAATCCAGACCACTTAGCGCTGTAACAATGCCAACGGCATATTCCAATCCCGTCAGCATCGCTGCGGGCAATGCCATCAAACCCAGTGACACGACCACCGCCAATCCCAAGATTATCTGCAATGTCGTATTGGCCTTGCTGATCCAGGTGGGTGCCATATCGTAACTGCCGATCAAGACGTGATACGCCAGCGCACCGGATACAATGACCACATCGCGCCCAACCACCATCGACACCAGCCACAAAGGCAATACGCCACTCCAACCCAGCACGATGTATGTTGTCAGTAGCAACACCTTATCTGCCAGCGGATCAAGAATCGATCCCAGGCGGCTATACCAACCTCGGCTCTTGGCAAGATAACCATCCAGCGCATCGGAAACACCCGCGATAAAATACAACCCTATCGCCTCACCATAGCGTTCCTCTAACAACAAATACGCCAGCGGAAAACTGAGCAGGATGCGCGCAACACTGATTATGTTGGGTATATCGCGAGATTTAAACATCATGGCAGCAAGCGGAAAATCATCCTTTCATCATTAGCGGCGCCCGCAGCTGCATCAATGGCTGCCAGCGTACTGCCCAAGGCAATCACTTGCCGTAGCACAGCACCATCAGCACGCATGTCAAGCGCCATGACCAGCGAATCATAAGTCACCTGCTCGACATACACCTTCTCAACAGCATCCAGCGATTCCAGATAGCGCCTTACCCGTGCGTAACCGGCCAGACTATTCACATCATTAACGGTGACTCGCAATTGACGCCCAGCACCAGGATCAGAGACCTGAGCCATACGTCGCCCGACATTATCGGCGACGGCATCGATACCCGCCGTCACGACTTCCGCCGCGCTCCCCCCCTGGTTTGACCAGCGCAAAGTTTCCCCCCTTTGATACGACGACCAACGTCCTTGCCAGGCACCACTATCAAGGCGATTCAAACGCCCGACCAATATGCCATCGGCGCCATAACGTGCTGAGGCATCAACAATCGATTGCTGAAAATCACCCCACACGTCGGCGAAACGCAGTTTGGACTGATCCTCCAAGTCCTGCAGCGGCAAGATGACGGGCAGACCACGCATCCAGGCCGCATTATTCACGTAATACTCAACCTCTAGCCCGCTATTGGCACCGGCCAAATAACGATTCGTGCGTTCATCCACCGCCAGCCAGAGCAGGAATTGGGGCCGCGTGCGTCCCCACAACGGCAGATTCGCCTTTGCCAGGGCGCTGGTCACTGCACCACCATCAAACTCGACCACCAGCATCCGGTTAAAGCTCGCAGCCTTGAGTGCCGCCGCCTGAACGTCCGGCAAATCGCGGTAGCGGTATTGCAACACCCATTGGCTAGCACGTTTCATCATCTCCGCCACGACCGGATTGTCGACGGCACGGCGATCTCCGGTCACTTTCACGACCACCTGCCGTAAGCCCTGGGTATAGCCTTCCAGCCGCTCTGACTGCTCCATCGACTTCACCGGGATCTGCGCCTCGTAGACACCTTCGGCCCGCGCCGCCCACAGATTCCCCGCCAACCCGGCCCACAGCAATAACCCCAGCATCCCGGTTTGAATGATCTTTATCCAACGCATATCCGTATCCTGTTCGTCCCGCTCAAAATCCCGGTCGCTGATTGTGAAAAGTTCCTTTAAAATGATACACCTTCTCTCATCCCGTCGGATAACTTAAAGAGTACAACCGCCATGGCCAATTCGCCGCAGAACCCCACTGACAAAGGACTTAGCTACCGTGATGCAGGGGTCGATATCGACGCCGGCAACCGTTTGGTCGAAGCCATCAAACCCATTGCCAAACGCACCCGCCGCCCCGGCGTGCTGGCCGGACTCGGCGGCTTCGGCGCCTTGTTCGAACTGCCGCTCGACCGCTACCGCAATCCGGTGCTGGTCTCCGGCACAGACGGCGTCGGGACCAAGCTGCGGCTGGCGATGGATATCGGCAAGCATGACACTATCGGCATCGATCTGGTCGCCATGTGCGCCAACGACCTGGTCGTCCAAGGCGCCGAGCCACTCTTCTTCCTCGATTATTACGCCACCGGCAAATTGGATGTTGCGACTGCCGCTGCTGTGATCAACGGCATCGGCATCGGTTGCGAGCAAGCCGGTTGCGCCCTGGTCGGTGGCGAAACTGCCGAAATGCCCGGCATGTATCACGGCGAAGATTATGATCTCGCCGGATTTTGCGTCGGTGTGGTGGAAAAAGACAAGATCATCGACGGCAGCAAGGTACAGGCGGGAGACGTCATCATCGGCATCGCCTCCTCCGGGCCGCACTCGAATGGCTATTCGCTGATTCGCAAAATCCTCCAGGTTTCCGGCGCCCGCCTCGATCAAAGTTTCGCAGGCAGCACACTTGGCGAAACCTTGCTGGCCCCAACACGCATTTATATCAAGCCACTGCTCAGCTTGCTGGAGAAGGTGGATGTCCACGCCTTGGCCCACATCACCGGTGGCGGCCTGCTGGAAAATATTCCGCGCGTCATGCCCGAGCACAGCGAGGCCGTCATTGATGCTCACAGCTGGGCCCGCCCGGCCATCTTTAACTGGCTGCAGGACAAGGGCCAGGTCGAAGACAAAGAGATGTACCGTACCTTCAACTGCGGCATCGGCATGATCGTAATCGTCTCAGCCCACGACGCCGAAAAGACCCTGACGCATCTGCGCCAGGCGGGCGAGCAGGCGTGGCCGATCGGCACCATCGAAGCCGCCACCGCTCCGGCCGAACAGGTCATTATTCTCCCCTGAGCATGACAACAGCGTCAGCCCAACGCCTGCCGGTGGTCGTCCTGATCTCCGGCAGCGGCAGCAATTTGCAAGCGCTGATCGATGCCACCGCCGCGGCGGATTATCCGGCCCGCATCTGCGCGGTGATTAGCAATCGGCCTGAGGCGGGGGGATTGGTGCGCGCGAAACGGGCTGGGATCCCCAGCCACGTGATCGATCATCGTCAATTCCCGGATCGGCGCAGTTTTGAACTGGCGCTGGAAAAGAGCATCGACAGTTATCAACCCGGCTTGGTTGCCCTTGCCGGCTTCATGCGCATCCTGACACCCGATTTTGTAAACCATTATCTGGGCAGAATGCTGAACATTCACCCCTCGTTGTTGCCTAATTTCACCGGACTCAATACCCATCGGCGTGCATTGGACAGCGGTGCAGCAGTGCATGGCGCCAGCATCCATTTCGTCACTCCTGATCTCGATGGCGGCCCGGTGGTCATTCGCGCTCAAGTGCCGATACACTCAGGGGATGACGCGCAAACACTGGCGGCCCGGGTGTTGATCGAGGAACACCGAATCTACCCGGAAGCGGTCAAGTGGTTTGCGCAAGGAAGATTACGACTGGACGATCATCAGGCACTGCTCGATGGCCAACCGGTAGCACAACTGGAGAAACACTATTAATGACAACATTACTGGGGATACGACGCTGGATCATCGGCCTGCTCGGCGCTGTCGCTTTCGTCCACCAGACCGTCATTCTCGCCGCTGATACACCCGCTCCACCCTCACCCGAATTCACCGCCAACTATGTCCTCAGCAAAGGAGCGCTTGAACTCGCCGACTTGACGCGCCGCGTTTATCGCACCGCAAACGATACTTATGTTTTTCTTTCCGAAGCCAAGCCGCTGGGGATCGTTAAACTGTTTACCAAATCGACGATCACTGAAATGAGTGAATGGATTTATGTCGAAGGCCAATTACGCCCGCTCAGTTACCTCTATGATCGCCGTGGCGACAAAGATCCTCGCCAGTTCAAAATCAATTTCGATTGGCAAAAATTAACGGCGACGAGCTCGGGCGCCGAATCGTGGGAAACCGCCGTTCAACCTGGAATTCTGGACAAATTGCTCTTTCACCTGGCACTCATTCATGACTTGCAACAGGGCCGCCAGGAACTGACTTACTTGATCGCCGACAGCGGCGCGATCAAAAATCACCTATTTACCGTCGCCGGCGATGAAACCGTGACCACCGAATTGGGTACTTTCAAGACGCTGAAGCTGGAACGCAGCGGCAACCATCAAACCATCCTCTGGTGCGCGCCGCAACTGGGATATATACCGGTGAAACTGGAACAAGACGGTCTGACCATGACCATCAAGTCGTTGTCGCGCATCCCGCAGATCACGGTGGCAATTCCAACCGAACCCGCCGCTTCAAAAACCACCAAGCATACTGAAAGCGAAACTGCAAAAGCGAAACGCTAAGATAGGGGCGATTCATGAATCGCCCCTACGCAGAGTTAAATGACCACCGGCAAAGCCGGTGGCTTATTGGGCGAGCGCCTCAAAGGCGTGTTAACACCGTGGGCCATCTTAAAATGGTCAGTAACACAACTCTTTATCCCCTCCTCCTAAAGGAGGAGGGGATAAAAACCAAAACATCAACCGCCGCATCGGTCAAACCTTGATAAGTCCTCCGGCAAAGCCGGAGGTTTACCTCAGTTAATTACGTCTTGGGAAGCGTAACGCCCCGCTGTCCCTGATACTTGCCGCCGCGATCGCGATATGAGGTCTCGCACACTTCATCAGATTCAAAGAACAACATCTGCGCGACGCCTTCATTGGCATAAATCTTCGCTGGCAACGGTGTGGTGTTGGAAAACTCCAGCGTCACATGCCCTTCCCACTCGGGTTCCAACGGCGTGACGTTAACAATGATGCCGCAGCGGGCATACGTAGACTTACCCAGACACACCGTCAACACACTACGCGGGATACGAAAATATTCCACCGTCCGCGCCAGTGCAAAAGAATTTGGCGGGATGATACAAACGTCAGATTCCATGGAAACAAAACTGTTCTCATCGAAGTTTTTCGGATCAACGATGACGGCGTTGATATTGGTAAACACTTTAAACTCATTGGCGCAACGCACATCATAACCATAACTCGATGTGCCATAGGAAATGATGCGGCCCTGGCTCTTCGTTTCACGCACCTGCCCTGGCTCAAACGGCTCGATCATCCCCTCTGCCGCCATCCGGCGGATCCACTTGTCCGACTTAATACTCATAAATCTAAGGCACCACCCAACAGGAAAGGAACCGGGATTATACCCAAGACTCACCACAGCTTTAATAGTTATTCACCACAGAGGCACAGAGAACATGGAGAATTGGCTAAGCACTCCGCTCTGTGCCCTCTGTGTCTCCGTGGTTAAATCAAACCTTCAGGTCTGCTGAATCACGATATTGGGAAATTTCGAAGTAAAATCCTTGGCCCGCAACGATAACTTGGCCGCGATTTTACGCGCGATCTCGGAATATGCCTGGGCAATTGTCCCCTCCGGTTCCGCCACCACGCTCGGCCGGCCGCCATCGGCATCTTCCCGGATGCGGATATCCAGCGGCAACGAACCCAGCAGTTCGATCCCATATTGTTGCGCCATACGCTGGCCACCGCCTTCACCGAAGATGTGTTCCTCGTGGCCACATTGGCTACAGATATGGGTACTCATGTTCTCGATGATCCCCAATACCGGCACTTCCACCTTCTCGAACATCTTCAAACCCTTGCGGGCATCGAGCAGGGCTATGTCTTGTGGCGTGGTGACGATCACCGCGCCCGACACCGGTATCTTCTGCGACAGGGTCAGCTGAATGTCACCGGTACCCGGCGGCAGGTCGATCACCAGATAATCCAGATTCTGCCAGTTGGTCTCGCGCAGCAACTGCTCCAGGGCCTGAGTCACCATCGGGCCGCGCCAGATCATGGGGGTTTCCTCGTCGATCAGAAACCCGATCGACATCGCCTGCACACCATACGCCAGCAACGGCTCCATGGTCTTGCCGTCTTTTGATTCCGGCTTGCCTTCGATGCCCAACATGCGCGGCTGACTGGGGCCATAAATATCCGCGTCCAGAATCCCAACCCGCCCCCCCTGCTGGGCCAACGCCAGCGCCAGATTAACCGCCGTCGTCGACTTGCCCACACCGCCCTTGCCGGAAGCAACAGCAATAATGTTTTTCACATTCTGTAACAGCTTGACCCCGCGCTGCACGGAATGCGCCACGACTTCCGTCGTCACATTCACGCCTACGGAAGTCACGCCAGGGATTTGTGCCACCGCCGACCGGACCTGTTCCGCCACAATAGAGGCGTACCCCCCCGCCGGATAGCCAAATACCAGCTTGACCTGCGCGGCATTATTTTCAACGGTTATCTGCTTCACCACCTTGGCGGAAACAAGGTCAATCCCCAGGTAGACATCCACAACCTGTTTCAATGCCTCTTCAATACGACGGCGCATAACATCTGTCATACAACAAACCACTCCTCATTCTATTTCTGGTTTCTGGGCGCTAGAATATCGGTTTATTGTAGTAGGTTCCGGATATTAAATATATTTCTAGATTTTAGTGTTTTATAGCGCGTGCAACACAATACACATGATTTGCAGGGCTTAAGCAAATACTCATTGCTGCACTAAAGATTTCATGCTAAAGAAATATAAACAACGCGTAAGAATATAAACGCCGGCTTGCAAGGGGGCGCCGCATGATAACAAATACGCGACCACGGGCATGGCTATTCGCAATGGCCACATTAGTATTCGTTTTTTACGCCGCCATGCCATCCACGGCGATGGCGGGTTTGACGTTGAATTTTTTACCCGTCCCGATCAATCAGCGGGTTCCCAATATCACCAACATCGACTGCACCACCCCAACTTCCGGGGGCTGTGTTCGCGGCAGCTCGTTTACCGATCCTGACAAAACCCCGTTCTACCAGGAGCTCGTCACCGACCAAGGCTTAAGTTATTACCATGTCATGATCGGCGACCCGAGCAGCGCATTTGCGCAGGAATACTACATCGCCGTTGCCACGCTCCCTGGCGGCGGCATAAACTGCTGCTGGCCCAACGGCGCCCCCTTCTCTTCCAGCAGCGGTGTTTTTAATGGTGGCGCGGATCTGGCTCCGGCATTTAAAGGCTGGGCCGATCCACTCTCCGCTGCCACGTTATCCGGCAGTGGCACCGGCAACCCCGAGCGGGTCATTTTCCGCCAAGTCGTTCAAGACAAGGATTTTAACCAGGAAACCCGTAAACTGAGCTTCCTCAACAAACCTGCAATCACCCAAACATTGATCACCCCCGAGATACAGTCCTTGTTTAGTTTTGATATGAGCAATTCGACTTACCGCGATCCGAATACCACCGGTGTCATGACTAACCGCATTGTTCTATTCAATGTCGGGCAACCCTCTCCCTTCCTCGACTTCGATGTCGTCAGCAACCTTCGATCTTCCAAGCTGACGGGGGGGCGTTTTACCTTTGCGCCGGGGTTGGGCGTAGGCGATAGCTTCGGCACATTCCAGTATCTCGAGGGCGGATTCGATCCGTACCTGACCGACTGGTTCCCATACTCCAATACCACCAACATCCCCAATAAATAGTCAGGCGTCATTTTCAGCCGCTCTCGACTAAAGTTCGTTACTCGCAATCGTCATGGGTTATAATTTCGGCCCCATGCCAACGATCGCAACCTATTGATTTATCCCATGAGCCACGCATCACGCCAGATCCTTGTCACCAGCGCCCTGCCCTACGCCAACGGCTCGATCCACCTCGGCCACTTGGTGGAATATATTCAGACCGATATCTGGGTCCGCTTCCAGAAAATGCGGGGGCATGAATGCCACTATGTCTGCGCTGACGACACCCACGGCACTCCGGTCATGTTGCGGGCCCAGCAGGAAGGCATCACCCCGGAAACCCTGATCGAACGCGTTCATGCTGAACATTCACGGGACTTTGCCGCTTTTCTGATTAACTTCGACAACTATCACTCGACCAATTCGGCCGAAAACAAGACACTCTCAGAAGACATCTACCGCAAACTCGATGCTGCCGGTCTGATCGAACGTCGCACCATCGAACAACTGTATGACCCGCAGAAACAAATGTTCCTGCCGGATCGTTTTATCAAAGGCACGTGCCCGCGTTGCAAAACCGCAGATCAATACGGCGATTCCTGCGAATCCTGCGGCGCAACTTACAGCCCTACGGAATTGATCGATCCCTATTCCGCCGTCTCTGGCGCCAAACCTGAATTGCGCAGCTCGGAACATCATTTCTTCAAACTTGGCGCCTGCGAAGAGTTCCTGCGCGGCTGGTTGAAGGGCGGCGCCGAGGGCGGCCCGCTGCAAACCGAGGCCGCCAACAAGATCGGCGAATGGTTTGAATCAGGGCTGAAGGATTGGGACATCTCGCGCGATGCGCCTTATTTTGGTTTTGAAATTCCCGGCGCACCCGGAAAATATCTCTATGTTTGGCTCGACGCGCCGATCGGTTACATGGCCAGTTTCAAGCATCTTTGCGATCGCAAAGGTCTCGATTTCGATGCCTACTGGAAACCTGACAGCAAGGCCGAGGTCTACCATTTCATCGGCAAAGACATTCTCTATTTCCATGCCTTGTTCTGGCCGGCAACACTGAAGTTCGCCGGTTATCGCACACCGAACAAGATCTGCGTTCATGGCTTTTTGACGGTCAATGGTCAGAAGATGTCGAAATCACGCGGCACTTTCATTATGGCGCGTACTTATCTGAATCATTTGAATCCGGAATATCTGCGCTATTATTTCGCCGCCAAGCTCAATGAACGTATCGAAGACATTGATCTTAACCTTGAAGATTTCACACAGCGCGTGAACAGCAATCTGGTCGGCAAATACATCAACATAGCTTCACGCTCGGCGGGATTCCTCAGCAAGCGTTTTGACGGTATGTTGAGCGCCGAGTTTGATCATGCAGGACATGCCTTGGTGAAACAGATTCAGGGCCAGGCCAATGAAATTGCCGCTTATTATGAGAATCGCCAATTCAGCGAGGCGATGCGCGAGATCATGGCACTGGCAGACATCGCCAATGAATATGTCGATGCCACCAAAATTTGGGAACTTGCCAAACATGCGGGTACTGAACAACAGTTGCAACAAATCTGTAGCGCGATCCTCAATGTCTTCCGCCTGCTGACGCTTTATCTCAAGCCGGTGTTACCGCAACTGGCGCAACAGGTGGAAGCATTCTTGAATATCGAGGCACTGCAATGGTCTGACAGCACTCACATACTGACCAACCATCGCATCAATCCCTATCAACATCTGCTCAAGCGGATTGAGCCAGCACAGATTGAAGCCCTGCTGGCGGAGAGCGCTGCCACGCTCAAACCGCAGCAGTACTCGCCAGTACGTCACGGCGAGTCGCAGCAAACCAAAATCACGGAGGAAGCAGTGGAACACATTAGTTATGACGACTTCGCCAAGGTCGATTTGCGTATCGCCCGCATCGTCAAGGCCGAAACGGTGGAAGGCGCCGACAAGCTCCTGCGGCTGACCCTGGATATCGGCGAGGCCAATACCCGTAATGTCTTTGCAGGTATCCGTTCTGCCTACACCCCCGAGCAACTGGAAGGCAAACTGACGGTAATGGTCGCCAACCTGACACCGCGCAAAATGCGCTTTGGCGTCTCCGAAGGTATGGTACTGGCCGCAGGGTCCGGTGGTCAGGAATTATGGATCCTGGAACCCCATGCCGGAGCGCAGCCGGGGATGAAGGTAAAGTAGCCCCTTATAACAAATCCGTATAAGATATACGTTTCCAATGTTGATTTAATAATAAGGCATCTCTAACATTGGGGTGTTCACGTTGTCTATTTGTTTAGCGCAGTTAAATATGGAGGCTCCAGGCCTGAAGTAAGCTAGGCTTGATAGTGATGACCGAATTAGTCCTCATCCTGATCAGCACCGTGCTGGTCAATAATTTTGTCCTGGTCAAATTCCTGGGGCTGTGTCCATTTTTGGGTGTCTCCAAGAAATTGGAGACTGCGACCGGGATGGGATTGGCCACGGCCTTCGTGCTTACGCTGTCCTCTGTCTGCGCCTATCTCGTCGATCACTATTTATTGGCGCCGTTTGAACTCACATACCTGCGCACCATTTCCTTCATCCTCGTCATTGCCGTTGTCGTGCAATTCACTGAAATGGTGATCCGCAAAACCAGCCCCGTGCTGTACAACCTGCTCGGCATCTTTCTCCCCCTGATCACCACCAATTGCGCCGTGCTCGGCGTGGCTTTGTTGAATGTCAAGCAGGAGTTCGGCTTCATCGAATCCGCAGTTTATGGTTTCGGTGCCGCAGCGGGCTTTTCAATGGTTTTGGTGTTATTCGCTGCGATGCGTGAACGCATTCTGGTTGCCGATGTTCCCGTCGCCTTTCGCGGTCCGGCCATTGCCCTGATCACTGCGGGCCTGATGTCGATCGCCTTCATGGGCTTCTCCGGTCTAGTGAAGGGATAATCCATGATCACGGCGGTGTTGGTCATCACTGCAATGGCGGTCGTCTTCGGTCTGATCCTGGGGTATGCCGCAACCCGCTTCAAGGTCGAGGAAGATCCGCTCGTCGAAAAGATTGATGCCTTGCTGCCACAGACGCAATGTGGCCAATGCGGTTTCCCTGGCTGTCATCCCTATGCCGAAGCGATTGCCAAGGGTGAGGCCGATATCAATCGTTGCCCTCCCGGTGGTCAAACCACGATTATTTCACTCGCCGATCTGCTCGGCCGCGATCCCAAGCCCCTGGACGCGGAACGCGGTGTGGAAAAACCGAAAATGGTGGCCGTGATCGATGAAAACACCTGCATCGGCTGCACGCTCTGCATTCAGGCCTGCCCGGTCGATGCCATTTTGGGTGCCGCCAAGCAAATGCATACCATCATTGAATCGGAATGCACCGGCTGCGAACTCTGCATCGCCCCCTGCCCGGTGGATTGCATCACCATGATTCCGATCAAACAGGATATTCATCATTGGCGCTGGCCTTATCCGCAACCCGAGGCTGAACAGGGCACACCATGATGCGCAAGCTTTTTAAATTCCCCGGCGGACTGCACCCACCGCAACACAAGGAAGAATCAACCAAGCAATCCTTGCGAGCGGCGATTCTGCCTAAACGCTTGGTATTACCGTTGCATCAACATATCGGCGAAGCAGCGAAACCCATTGTCACCATCGGTGAACGTGTTCTCAAAGGTCAAATGATCGCCAAGGCAGATGGCTATGTCAGCGCGCCCGTGCACGCACCCACTTCCGGCATCATCCATGCCATTGACATCTTCCCCATCCCTCATCCCTCAGGATTGAGCGCGCCTTGCATTGTGATCGATAGCGATGGTTTAGATGAATGGTGTCAACGTGTTCCGCAAGCAGAATATCAATACACACCTCCTAGTCACTTGCGCAATCTGATACGTAACGCGGGGATTGTCGGTTTAGGTGGCGCGGGTTTTCCGACGTTTATCAAGCTCAACCCCACCCCCGGCAAAGTGATCGACACACTGATCATCAACGGTGTGGAGTGTGAGCCCTACATCACCTGCGATGACATGCTGATGCGGGAACGCGCCGACGAGATTATTTCCGGCGCGCAAATCATGCGTCATGCCCTGCACGCCGATCACGTCATCATCGCGATTGAAGACAACAAACCGCAAGCCCTGGAAGCGATGAAGATTGCGACCCGTGGCACAGATATTGAAGTGATTGCCGTGCCTACCAAGTACCCGCAGGGCGGTGAAAAACAGTTGATCTGGGTACTCACCGGTAAGGAATGTCCTAGTGATGGCCTGCCGTTCCAGATCGGTATCGTCGTCCACAATGTGGCTACAGCGGCTGCGGTCCATCGCGCCATTAATCTGGGCGAACCATTAATCTCACGCATTGTGACAGTCACCGGCTCGGCGACCCAGCAGCCTGCCAATCTCGAAGTTTTGCTCGGCACACCGGTCAATGAACTGATTGAACAGTGCGGATGGAAAGACAATCCGGATCGCATCATCGTCGGCGGCCCGATGATGGGATTTGCGCTGCACACACCGAGCGTCCCAGTGGTCAAAACCACCAACTGTGTCATTGCTGCCGCGCAAAAAGATGTGTCACCCCCCAGTCCGGTGATGCCTTGCATCCGCTGCGGCGAGTGCGCAGCAGCCTGTCCAGTGAGCCTTTTGCCCCAACAGATGTACTGGCACGCACGCGCCAAGGAATTCGACAAAATTCAGGATTACAAACTATTCGATTGCATTGAATGCGGCTGCTGCGCCTATGTTTGCCCCAGCAACATCCCGCTGGTGCATTATTATCGTTTCGCCAAGACTGAAATCTGGGCGCAGGAACGGGAAAAAGAAAAGGCCAATCTTGCCCGTCAGCGCCATGAAGCCCGCCTCGCTCGCATCGAACGCGAAAAGCAGGAGCGCGAAGCGCGCGCAGCACAGAAAAAGGCCGCCGCAGCCGAAGGCAAAGCCTCGGCCATCGCCGCCGAGCGGCAGGCAGAAGTGCAAGCTGCGATTGAACGTGCAAAATCCAGACGCGACCAGCAACGAGGAAAAGCCGAACAAATGTGGCAACAAGGCGGCCGCTACAATAACGAGAAAGAGAAGCAGGCTGAAATTCAGGCGGCGCTCAATCGTGCAAAAGAGAAAAAAGAACTGCAGTTTACAGCACCAAAAAATATCGAGAACCTGACACCGGCCCAGTTACAACAAATTGAAGAAGCGGAAGCTCGACGCCGCAGACTTGCACAGGCCACACCACCGCCAACCAACAATGAATAATCAATAATAATGAGCCTTTTTGCACCTAGTTCACCCCATTACCATGGCATGACGCCCGTCAGCATCGTGATGCTGCGCGTGGTACTGGCACTGATTCCTGGTGCCGCGCTCTATAGCTGGCTATTCGGCTGGGGCGTTATTTTCAACATTGGACTTTGTATCGCCACTGCTTACATCAGTGAAGCCTTGATGTTGGCATTACGCCAACGCCCGATTGCCATATTCCTCAGCGACAACAGTGCCCTGGTCACCGCTTTATTGATCGGGCTGGCATTACCACCGTTGGCGCCGTGGTGGTTGCCAGTGTTGGGCACCGCTTTCGCGATGGTATTTGCCAAACATATTTATGGCGGGTTGGGATTTAATCCCTTCAACCCGGCAATGATTGGCTATGTTGTGGTGCTGGTCTCGTTTCCGCGTGAAATGACGTCCTGGGCGGCACCGCTCACTGCCGATCATCAAACACTCAATTTCACGCAAACTCTGGCCCTGGTTTTCAGTGGCGCATTACCGCATGGATTGCACATTGACGCCCTTACCGCAGCAACGCCGCTCGACACCCTCAAAACCCAACTCCACCTCAACCACTCGGTAGATCAAATCATGAGCGCCAGCCCCATCTTCGGCGCAATCGGCGGCAAAGGCTGGGAATGGGTCAATCTTGCTTTTCTCGGCGGTGGCCTGTGGTTGATGTATAAAAAAATTATCTCCTGGCATGTCCCCGTCGCCACGCTCGGCAGCCTGGCGCTGATTGCGCTGGTATTTTTTATCATCGATCCAAAACTCTATGCCTCGCCGCTATTTCATGTCGCCAGCGGTGCCGCCATCCTCGGCGCCTTTTTTATTGCCACCGACCCCGTCAGCGGTGCCGCCACACTCAAGGGCCGACTGATATTTGGTACCGGTGTTGGGCTGCTGACCTATATCATTCGCACCTGGGGCGGCTATCCCGATGCCGTTGCCTTTGCGGTGTTGTTGATGAATATGGCCGCCCCCACCATTGATCACTACACCCAACCGCGCGTCTTCGGGCATCAGGAGTAAGCACGATGGCGACTAAAAATATGATGCTCGCTGCCGCTATCCTGGGTGTCTTCGCCATCACCAGCGCCGGATTGGTCGCAGTCACCTATGACAACACCAAGCAACAAATCGCTGCCAATCACCGGGCGGCACTGATTGCATCACTCCACGAACTGATTGCGCCAGAACAACACGACAACGATCTCTACAGTGACACCATCACGGTGCAATCCAAAGAACTGCTCGGCACCGCCAAACCGGTCACTGTCTATCGCGCCCGCAAACATGGCATGCCGGTCGCCGCCATCCTCGCCAGCGTTGCGCCCGATGGTTACAGCGGTTCGATTAACCTACTGGTTGCCATTTATTACGATGGCCGCATCGCTGGCGTTCGCGTCACGGAACATAAAGAAACTCCCGGTCTCGGCGACCTTATTGAAGTCGGAAAATCGGATTGGATAAATAACTTTCGCGGAAAAAGCCCGTCCAATCCTGACGCTCACGGCTGGCATGTGCGCAAAGATGGCGGTATCTTCGATCAATTTACCGGTGCCACCATTACTCCGCGTGCGGTAGTCAAAGCGGTTAATAACACGTTAAGATATTTTGAGACAAATAAGCAGGCCTTGTTTGCGCCTGCCATCAGCCAGGAGATCCAAAATGGCGGATAAAACTTACGCTGAAATCACTCGTGACGGGCTGTGGAGCAACAACCCCGCCCTGGTACAAATTCTGGGCATGTGTCCGGTGTTGGCCGTCAGCACCACCATGGTCAATGCCATCGGCATGGCCGCCGCCACTATGCTGGCGCTGATCCTCACCAACGGCGCGATCTCACTGATTCGCGACTTCGTCAAACCCGAAACCCGGATACCTGTGTTCGTCATGGTCATCGCCTCCATCGTCACTGCCATCGAAATGGCGATGAATGCCTTCTTCCATGAGCTTTACACCATCCTGGGAATCTTTGTCGCTCTGATCGTCACCAACTGCATCGTCCTCGGCCGCGCCGAGGCGTTTGCCTCCAAAACCAGCGTTGGCCGCGCCATGCTCGACGGCCTCACCATGAGCGCAGGTTTTGGCGCGGCACTTATCTTCCTCGCCACGTTGCGCGAACTGATTGGCCACGGCACCTTATTCGCCCACGCCAGCACCATGTTTGGTGATGCCGCCAGTTGGTTAACGGTGACCGTGATTGAAGACTACCGTGGATTTTTGCTGGCCATTTTGCCGCCAGGCGCCTTCATCGGTCTTGGCCTGTTGATCGCGGTTAAAAACATCATTGATGCTTCTGTGCAACGCAAAGCTGGCGTTGTGACAAAAACTGCGGAGCTGCCCGGCAGCGCTCAAGGCGCGCATTAACTAATTCGGCTATGAACGCGAAAAAGCGACGTGAAATCTTTGCTCGCCTGCGTGCCGAAAATCCAAAGCCGACCACCGAACTAAACTACAACACACCGTTTGAATTATTGATTGCGGTCATGCTCTCGGCGCAAGCGACGGACAAAAGCGTCAACAAAGCCACTGACAAATTGTTTCCCGTCGCCAATACCGCGCAGGCCATTTACGATTTGGGTGAAGCAACATTAAAGAAATACATCCAGACCATCGGCCTCTTTAACAGCAAGGCCACCAACATCATCAAGACTTGCAAGTTATTACTCGATCAACATCACGGCGAAGTGCCACGCACTCGGGCTGAACTCGAAGCCCTGCCCGGGGTGGGCCGCAAGACTGCGAACGTCGTGCTCAACACCGCCTTCGGCGAACCGACCATTGCTGTCGATACCCATATCTTCCGCGTCGCCAACCGCATTGGCCTCGCACCCGGCAAAACACCGCTCGCCGTCGAGCAGGCCTTGCTCAAAGTAGTACCGGATGAGTTCAAGCACGATGCCCATCATTGGCTAATCCTCCACGGGCGCTACATCTGCCAGGCACGGAAACCAAAATGCAGTGCCTGCGTGATTGAAGATTTGTGCGAATATAAGCACAAGACAGAAGATTGAGACCCAATATGTTTTTCGGACAAGACCGCCAGCAACTGCGCCGCTTCTATTTCCAGAGCTGGCAAAAACAGTTGCAACAACAACCGATGGAGCCTTTGGAGCGCATGATCGCCGACGTCGTGGCGCTGCATCCTGAATATCACGCCCTGCTGGCAGATGAAGCACAGGGTCTGGACAAGGACTACACGCCGGAGATGGGACAGACCAATCCTTTCCTCCACATGGGGCTGCACATCGCCATCCATGAACAGCTCGGCGCCGACCGGCCCACAGGCATTCGTCAGGCCTACCAAAAGCTCCTGCACCGCACCCAGGACGCCCATCAAACCGAGCACCTGATCATGGACTGCCTGGGCGAAACCCTGTGGCAAGCCCAACGTGACGGCAAGGCGCCGGACGAGGCCATCTACCTGCAACGAATTAAGCAGCTGTCTGAGCACCAACGCTGAGCTGACTTCCGTTGTTCCGTCATTTCTTCACGTTTGCTGCCCCACCGAGGGTCGCATCCCCGCTGACGCGGGGGCCCTGCTCCACGCCTCGGACGGCCACCTCGCCAAAAAGCCTTAAATCTGATAAGATTACTTGCGTTTTAATTCCCCTGACCCGCCCCCCGCCGGTCAGATCTACCAAAGGTACATCTTTAATGCCATCCACTGATACCACCGCCACCGCCACGTTTGGCGACCTTGGCCTGCCCGCGCCGTTACTTAAGGCACTGAACGACGTTGGCTATGAAACTCCGTCCCCCATCCAAGCCCTGACCATCCCGCCGCTGCTGAATGGCCGTGACGTACTCGGCCAGGCCCAGACCGGCACCGGCAAGACGGCGGCCTTCGCCTTGCCCGTGCTGGCCCGTATTGACCTGAAACTGACCCGGCCCCAGGCACTGGTGCTAGCGCCAACCCGTGAGCTGGCCCTGCAAGTGGCCGAGGCCATGCAGCGCTACGCAACCCATCTGCCGGGCTTCCATGTGCTGCCGATTTACGGCGGCCAGGAATACAGCAGCCAGATTCGCGCCCTCAAGCGCGGCGTCCATGTCGTGGTCGGCACCCCCGGCCGGGTCATGGACCACATGCGCCGCGGCACGCTGGACCTCAAGGACCTGCGTTGCCTGGTGCTGGACGAGGCCGACGAGATGTTGCGCATGGGCTTTATCGATGACGTGGAGTGGATCCTGGAACAAACTCCGTCAGAACGGCAGATCGCTTTATTCTCAGCCACCATGCCTTCGGTGGTGCGCCGCATCGCCCAGAAACATTTGCGCGATCCGCAGGAAATCACCATCAAGGTCCGCACCACGACTGCCGAGACCATCCGCCAGCGTTACTGGCTCGTCAGTGCACAGCACAAACTCGATGCCCTGACCCGCATCCTCGAAGCCGAAACCTTTGACGGCATGATCATCTTCGTTCGCACCAAGACGGCGACGATCGAGCTCGCGGAAAAACTGGAGGCACGCGGTTACTCCGCCACTGCGCTCAATGGCGACATCCCACAGAAACAGCGTGAACGCACGGTAGAAGATCTTAAAGCCGGCAAGTTCGACATACTGGTCGCCACCGACGTTGCGGCGCGTGGTCTGGATGTGGAACGCATTAGTCACGTCATTAATTACGACATTCCCTCCGACACCGAACCTTACGTCCATCGTATCGGCCGCACCGGCCGTGCTGGCCGCAGCGGTGAAGCGATCCTGCTGGTCGAACCGCGCGAGCGCAACATGCTGCGCACCATCGAACGTGCAACAAAGCAAACCATTGCCTTGATGGAAATGCCGTCGACGGAAATGATCAACGACATCCGCATCGCCCGCTTCAAGCAACGCATTACCGATACGCTGGCACAAGAAGATGGTTTGGGACTGTATTCTCAGTTGCTGGAACAATATCAGCAGGAACATAACATCCCGGCGCTGGAAATCGGCGCCGCGCTGGCCAAGTTACTGCAAGGTGATGAACCATTATTGCTGACCGCAGAAGCTGCAAGGCCGCGTATTGATAAAGCACCGCCGCCGCGCCAAGGACAGGAACGCGAGCGTCAAGGACGCTTCGAACGTGGTGATCGCCCTGGCAAGGACAACAAAAAACCAGGCGCCAAGCGCAGCCAGCGCCCGTCTGACGAAGGCATGGAGCGTTACCGCCTTGATGTTGGCCTGCGCCACAAGGTCACGCCTGGCAACATCGTCGGCGCGATTGCCAATGAAGCCGGTATCGACTCTGAATTTATCGGTCGCATCGAGATTCATGATGATTACAGCACTGTCGATCTGCCACAAGACATGCCGCGTGATGTTTTCCAAACCTTGAAAAACGCCCGGGTCGTTGGCCGTCCACTCAACCTTACTCGCCTTGATCAGAACGAAGCTGCGCCACGTGCCAAACTCAAACTCGGTGACAAGCCAAAATCCGGCGATAAACCTAAATTTGGCGACAAACCCAAGTTTGGTGGCAAACCGAAGTTTGTTGGTAAACCGAAGTTTGGCGGCAAGGATAAACACAGCGCCAGTGATAAAGGTAAAGAAAAACGGCGTTCGAAGCAGGACTAAAGTAATCACTACAGAGGCACAGAGAATACGAAGACCTGGATTAGGCGCTAATATTTCTCTGTGTACTCTGTGGTGCATGGTTTTAACAAACTAAGCACCAAAAACAAAAAACCCCGCCATATAGGCGGGGTTTTTGTCTAAATGGTTCTACTGAACCCTTAGCTTTGCGGAGTTACGCGGGTAGCTTGCAGCCCCTTAGGGCCACGCTCGACTTCATAGCTCACCACTTGGCCTTCGGCCAACTTTTTGAAACCGTCGCCGGTGATGGCGCTGAAGTGGACGAACAGGTCGTCACCGCCATCTTTAGGAGAGATAAAACCAAAGCCCTTGGATTCATTAAACCATTTAACAGTACCGATGCTCACAAAAGTATTCCTCAAAAAATTGAACGTAGCGTCAACAGGAAGTCATCATGGGGAGTATTACCGGAGGATATCCAGTAACCACCG
Source organism: Gammaproteobacteria bacterium (assembly GCA_016200485.1). Lineage (NCBI taxonomy): Bacteria > Pseudomonadati > Pseudomonadota > Gammaproteobacteria > Gammaproteobacteria bacterium. The sequence goes on along the minus strand of JACQEP010000021.1, from coordinate 3,820 downwards.
CCGCCAGCCAACTTCAGCCAACGCTGGCACTATAGCCTAATTCCAGTAAAAAACGAAATATTTTGACCCGCGGAATAGCGTTTATTTTCTATGCTTGACACCAATAACATAAATATTATTATTGTTTATCAATGTGTTATAAAATCATCTCAAGCAGCGATGCTTTTGGAGACCGCTTTCAAGAACTGCTCCGCCCCCATGGGATTATACGAAGCGCATGCCGCAGACGTTGCTTTAGCGAATTAACCAGAGGCGCCTTAAACTAACGTTCAATCATCATCGTGGTGATGGCGATGTTTTCGATGCCCATGATGCCAGCCGTGATCATGATGCTCTTCGTAGTCTTCGTAATAAGAATACACATGTTCATGACGGTATCTATACTCTTGATACACAATGACCGGCTCATTGCGCGCCACATAGACTGGTGCTGGCGCCGAAGCACGACTGTCACGGGTAATAATGGCGGTACCCGTCGCGGCACCGATGGCACTCCCCATAATGGCGCCATCTCGCCCACCGGCGGCATCACCAATCACTGCCCCAAAGGCACCACCGATAATTGCGCCCATCATGGCGCGCTCGGCATCGCTGGCGGCAAAGGCGGGCGTCGTTAGCATCCCCCCCAATAAAGCCAAAGAGATAACGTGCTTGTTCATGACATTCTCCCCTTCTTTCCATAAATGGGTGTTATTCACCCTTAAGTACAGTCTCTACCCCTGGAAATGAATGTCTGCTGAACGAATCCGTCAACTATCCGCGCTTGGATTCCAATGCTTCCCACTTGGCATAGGCGCCGGCAAGTAACTGGTCGAGTTGCTCAAGACGCGTTTGTACCTGCGCAATTTTAGTTTTGTCCTGTTGATAAAAATCGACGCTAGCCATACTCGCCTGCAAATGTTCCCGTTCCTGCTCCAGCGTCTCAATCGTTACCGGCAAGGTTTCAAGCTCGCGCTGTTCTTTGTAGGAAAGTTTCTTCGATTTTTCTTTAACAGATGTATCAACAACCGGCGATTTTGTTTCTACCACAGGCGTTACTGTCGATTGCCGCCGTTGGCGCAGCCAATCCTCATACCCACCCACATATTCGTTCACCACACCATCCCCCTCAAAGACCAGGGTGCTGGTCGCTACATTATCGAGAAAGGCACGATCATGGCTGACCAGCAATACGGTACCGTTGTATTCAATGACCCGTTGTTCGAGCAATTCCAAGGTATCGGCATCAAGATCATTGGTCGGTTCATCCAGCACCAGCACATTGGCGGGCTTGATAAACAGGCGCGCCAGTAACAGGCGGTTGCGTTCGCCACCGGAAAGGGCCTTCACCGGCTGCCGCGCCCGTTCCGGTGCAAAAAGAAAATCCTGCAAATAACTCAATACATGACGCTGACCATCACCGATGGTGATCATGTCACGACCATGATCGAGATTTTCCTGTACCGTTTTTTCCTCATCAAGCACGGCGCGATATTGATCGAAGTAAGCAATTTCGAGATTAGTGCCATGTTTGATCTGGCCGCTGGTGGGCACAAGCTGGCCCAGCAACAATCGCAACAAGGTAGTCTTGCCCGCGCCATTGGGGCCGATGATGCCGACTTTGTCACCACGCAGTATCGTCGTCGTCAAATCACGGATAACGGTCTTGCCATCGTAATTAAAACTCACGTGCTCAGCCTCAACCACAATCTTGCCCGAGCGTTGCGCTTCCTGCGTGGTGATACGCGCCTGTCCGGTACGCTCACGCCGATCTGAGCGCTCCACGCGCAGGCGTTCCAAGGCACGAACGCGGCCTTCATTGCGCGTGCGGCGAGCCTTGATGCCTTGCCGAATCCAGACTTCTTCCTGCGCCAGTTTTTTATCGAACAGCGCATTTTGAGTTTCTTCTGCGGCCAGCAATGCTTCTTTACGCGCCAGATAGGTCTGATAATCGCCGGGAAAATCGGTGAGATGACCGCGATCCAGCTCGATGATGCGTGTCGCTAACCGTTGTAAAAACGCACGGTCATGGGTAATAAACAGCAAACTACCATTCCAGCCGAGTAAAAATTCTTCCAACCATTGAATGGCATCGATATCAAGATGATTGGTGGGCTCGTCGAGCAACAACAGGTCCGGCTCGACCACCAGTGCACGCGCCAACATCACGCGCCGTTTCATACCACCGGAGAGGCTCGCCAGTTCCAAATCAGGATTCAGATTTAGCCGTGATAACGTCGCTTCAACACGCTGCTGCAACACCCAGCCATTTGCTGCTTCCAACTCATGCTGGCAACGCTCCAGATCATCAAGCTTGGAGTAATCACCGGCCGCCAGATCCAGCGTCAGGCGATGATAGCGTTCGACCAGCGTACCCACGTTGCCCAAACCTTCAGCAACGACGTGATAAATCGTCCCGTCAACGCCTTGCGGCACTTCCTGTGCCAGCTGTGCCACGCGCAAATTTTGTGCACGCACAATCTCACCGGTATCCGGTAGAATTTCTCCCGACACCAGTTTCAAGAGCGTGGATTTACCGGCACCGTTACGGCCGACCAGACACAGCCGCTCGCCACGTTCAATTTGAAAGCTGACGTGATCCAACAATGGCACGTGACCGAAACCGAGCGTAATATCCCGAAAAGTAAGAATTGACATAAGGTGAGGAGACTGCCGTTGAAAACGGCAATTATACCCTACCCCAACCTCGCACTACGCGATTAGTCGATCCCCTTTTTCATAGGTATCGCTAAACCGATCCAGGCCATGACTGCCGCCGTTAACCAGGCGCCGGGCCAACCGCAGATCATGTTCCAGCAGCGCTTCCTTGATCGCCCGCTCCTTGTCCTTCAAAAAACTCACCAGCAGCGCCGCTGCGATTTCAGGCTCATTGGCAAGCTCCGGCTTGTTGATAAGCTGATTACCAAGACCAATCGCCTTGCCATACTTCTGATAGTTGGCACGCCCGGTTAATTGAATGAAACCGCGCCCCTTGTAACGGTCGCCATCGCCCTGCCCCTGATTGCCCAGATCGCGGCGGTTGTCGTAAAGGTCAAACGGATGTCCACCGGGTGACGTATTGAATTTGGATCGGCCCTCACTGATCGGTTCAAAACTCTCGGTCTCGGCACGAATACTCGCCAGCGCCATCAGCACCATCGGTTTATCAGCCAAATCCTGATCCACGAGCGCATCCAGCACAAACGGCAAATTGGCCTTGATGTTATCGACGGGTGTTGCCGGAAACATTTTCGAAACAATCAGCGGCGTCACATTCGGAATGGCCGACGGCAAGGCATCGTCCTTGCTTAATCCAAGCGCCGCTAACGTCCTGGGACCAGCAATACCATCGGCCAGTAAACCTTCACTCTTCTGGAATGCAATCAACGCCGCCGTCGTCGCCGGACCAAAATCGCCATCGGCAGCACCAGGGTTAAACCCCAATACCTTCAACTGTTTTTGTAGTTTGATGACATCCGCGCCCTGTGCACCTTCACTTAACGTTGCAATAACGCGTGATCGGCTCGATTGACCTCTTACTGTACTTGGCTTCGCCATATGCCCTCCCTGGATTTTTTGGTCACTATGAAAACACACTGCGCTGCGATGCGCATCGCAGCAAATACTCATTCATGTAGGGGCGATTCATGAATCGCCCCTACGATTGATTTTCACCCTCCCGATATAAGTCTGCAACCGCAATATGCTCCGCCGCCGCCCCCTGTTGCTGCCGTTGCCACATGGCGAGGTAAGCCGTCTCAAGGTGGCGCGTGAACAACGGCGTATCGAATAACGGGTGAGTCAGACGATTGCGGGCGAGTTTCTGTTTGAGCGCCGTGAG
>JACQEP010000020.1 GCA_016200485.1 Gammaproteobacteria bacterium | reverse complement strand
TATGGTTTTACAATAATGAACGCCCTCACAAGGCTAATGATGGATTACCACCAAAACAAATGCTGGCAGTAGCCGCATGACCTCTACTTTTGGCAGCAGCTAAAAATGGGGAGATTACCGAAGCAGCTGACTTAACAATCGTTTACATTCATTCAATAAATAATTTCTCACTTCATTTAATGTATTTCCGACAGATCCTCCTGCAATGGGTTACGCTTTGTTACCATAACTCCATGCCGGTACAAAATTTCCATCTGCTTGTTTGCCTCAGTGGCCACGGCTATGGGCATGCGGCAATGACAGCCCCCATCATCAATGCCCTTCACAGCCATGCGCCCCATATCCGGTTTACGATTCGCGGCAACCTCCCACCGCCACTGCTGGAGAGTCTCATTCAGGCCCCTTTTCGACATCTGGCCGAAGCCAACGACATAGGCATGATCAATATCGATGCCCTGCGCCTTGATCTGCCAGGCAGCCTGGAGGCGTACCAAACATTTCACCGGGATTGGTCATCGCAAGTCGCTGAAGAGGCTCAGCGGCTACTGGAGATAAAACCCGATCTTGTGCTCTCCAACATTGCCTACTTGCCGTTAGCTGCTGCCAGACACGCCGGTATCCCGGCCGTGGCCTACTGCTGCCTGAATTGGGCCGATATCTTCAATTACTACCTGGGACAAGAACCGGGAGCCACGACTATTCATGATCAAATCCTTGCCGCCTATGCCTCAGCCCGCGCTTTTCTACGGCCAGAACCCGCAATGCCCATGCCTGATTTGGAGACTCGCGCCATTGGCCCCGTGGCGCGAATTGGGCGCAACCAGCGCGACGCACTCATTGAGCAGTTAACATTGTCCGCCACAACGCGATTGGTGCTGGCTTCGCTCGGTGGAATTAAAACTGAATTAAACTATGACACTTGGCCACAGATCGATGATGTCTGTTATCTGATTCCGGAACACGGTCCACGCGGTCGTTCCGATTTCAGATCATTTCGCGAATGCAATATCGGCTTTATTGATGTGATCGCCTCCGCCGATGTTTTTTTGTGCAAACCAGGTTACGGCAGTTTTGCCGAGGCGGCGTGCAATGGCATTTCGGTGTTGTATTCAGAACGCGAGTGGTGTGAAGCGCCTTACCTCATTCAATGGTTGCAGTCACAAGTACCGGCCCAAGCGATCTTGCCTTCACAACTCCAGCGCGGAGATTTCAAAAAAGAGCTTTTACAATTACTGGGGACTTCACGGGTTCAACCCTGCTCTGCCACTGGCGTTACCCAGTGCGCTGAATACCTAAGAAACTTGTGTAACATATAATTATTATTTATTACATATAGTTATAGAATTTTATTAACCCTATGTATCAATATAAGAAACTGCTGCTTGCCGACCTTCAGAACTTGTGCCAGTATTAAATCCCGTAGCCACCTCGGCACGGATCTCCGGATAAGGTTGTTCGTACTCACCCTTCAAGGATGGCAGAACTATGAAAAAACTCGACATGGTAGTGGTGTGGGCGTTGCAATTCCTGGTTCTGTTGTTTTTTAGTTTTGTGGTTCTGCTCTGGTATGGTTGCGCCACGCTGATCCCGTTAGCGATGTGGCTTAAACTGTCACAAGTAATAGCACCGTTGACCGGCCCTGCGGTCGCCACGGCATTGGCACTGGTAATGGTCAGCGCCGTTGGTGTCTATCTGGCCAGAGCCTCCCGGGTTTTCGATGCGTTCCTGGAGACGGGAGTAGAACTCTTCAAGCTGGGCCAAACCAGCCTGCATCGTATTAGCGAGAAGATGTTGCCGGTTACCGAGCTGGGTACCAAGGACGGGCACATCATCCTCGAAGATAAGTTTTCCTGATTCACTGCTGACAACGCTAGCGCTCACTGCGCCCGGCACGCCGCTTCGGTGTGCCGGTTTTTTTTGCCTTGAAAAAACCCAACGCAGAGACGCAAAGGCGCGGAGAAAAGAGTTTATAGCCTCAGGTCACTAAGGGTCACAAAGTATCACGAAAGTTGTTCCATCGCATTTCTTGGCAGCTTGTTGAAAAACTGATTTTAGTTCCTTCTCCCTTCGGGAGAAGGTTAGGTTGAGGGGGTATAATCAAGAAGTTACAATGTATTACCCCCCCTCACCCCAGCCCTCTCCCTGAGGGAGAGGGAGTTTTTCAACAAGCTGTTAGTGGCCTTAGTGGTTACGGCTTTTTACTTCTCTGCGCCTTTGCGTCCCCGCGTTGGATTTTTTCCGACGGATGTTGGTGCATAATGCGCCGCCGCACGCCTTCCGGTTGACCACCGGTCCCTTGTGGTTGCCAGCTCGGCACCAGGTGTTTTTTGCCATTGCCGATCAGATCCGCCCGCCCCATGCGCTTGAGCGCCTCACGTAATACCGGCCAGTTATCGGCATCGTGATACCGCAAAAAGGCCTTGTGCAGGCGCCGTTGCCGTTCACCCTTGGCGGTCGTCACGATCTCACTATCGCGCTTCAGTTTACGTAGCGGGTTGCGGCCACTGTGATACATGGCCGTAGCCAGTGCCATGGGTGACGGCAGAAAGGTCTGCACCTGATCCAGGCGGAACTCGTTGCGTTTGAGCCAGAGCGCGAGATTAAGCATGTCTTCATCGGTCGCACCGGGATGGGCGGCGATGAAATACGGAATCAGATATTGCTCTTTGCCCGCTTCACGCGAAAATTGATCGAACAATTGTTTGAAGCGGTCATAAGTGCCCATGCCGGGCTTCATCATCTTGCTCAACGGGCCTTCTTCGGTATGCTCAGGCGCGATCTTGAGATAACCGCCGACATGGTGCGTCGCCAATTCCTTTATATACTCTGGCGAACGCACCGCGATGTCATAACGCAGACCGGAGGCGATGAAGATCTTTTTGACCCCCGGTAACTCACGCGCCTTGCGATAGAGATGAATCAACGCCGTATGGTCAGTGTTAAGGTTTTTGCAGACATCAGGATACACACATGACAAGCGCCGACAGGCGGATTCAATTTCTTCCGACTTGCAATTCAAGCGATACATATTCGCTGTCGGCCCGCCTAGATCGGAGATCACGCCGGTAAAACCGGGCACGGAGTCACGTATCGTTTCAATTTCGTGCAGGATCGACTTCTCGGAGCGGCTTTGGATAATGCGCCCTTCGTGTTCGGTAATCGAACAAAACGTGCACCCACCAAAACAACCGCGCATGATATTGACCGAAAAGCGGATCATTTCATACGCCGGCAACTTGGCGCCGCAGTAACTGGGATGCGGCTGACGGGTGTAGGGAAATTCGAAGACGCGATCCAGTTCTTTAGTGGTGAGCGGAATCGGTGGTGGATTGAGCCAGACATCGCGGTCACCGTGACGTTGCACCAGAGCACGGGCATTGCCGGGATTGGTTTCGAGATGCATTACCCGCGAGGCATGGGCGTACAATACCGGATCATTGATCACTTGTTCGTATGCAGGCAGGCGAATCACACTCCGGCTGCGGTCTTCGCGTTTGATCTTGGGCTGGAAGTGAATGACCTGGGCGCCATCACCGGTCTTACATGCTGCTGCTTCGCTGGCAGGCGCCATGGCATAAGGATCGATATGCGGATCCACCCTACCCGGTTCATCAATATGACTTGAATCAACTTCAATCCAATCTTCAGGCACAGACTTGCGCATGAAGGCAGTGCCACGAAGATGGGTAATCGCTGTGATGGGTTCACCGGCAGCGAGTCGATGGGCAATTTCGATGATCTGGCGTTCCGCATTACCAAACACCAATAAATCCGCTTTTGAATCCGGCAAGATCGAACGCCGCACCTTGTCCGACCAATAATCATAATGCGCAATGCGGCGCAGGCTGGCCTCGATACCACCAATGATCAGCGGCACATCGCTATAAGCCTCGCGGCACCGCTGAGCATACACGACAACCGAGCGATCCGGCCGTCGCCCGCCTTCGGCATTCGGTGAATAGGAATCGTCAGAACGAATACGGCGATCGGCCGTGTAACGATTGACCATCGAATCCATATTGCCGGCAGTGACACCGAAAAACAGATTCGGTTTGCCCAAGGCCTGAAATGCCGCAGCGCTGCGCCAGTCCGGTTGCGCGATGATACCGACACGAAATCCCTGCGCCTCCAACAAGCGGCCAATCAATGCCATGCCAAAACTGGGATGATCGACATAAGCATCACCCGTGACAATGATGATGTCGCAGCTGTCCCAGCCGAGTTGCTCCATCTCGGCACGACTCATCGGCAGCACCGGTGCAGGACCAAAACGTTTGGCCCAATAGGGGCGATGAGAAAAGATGTTGGGGGCGGCGTGCATATTAGAGGGTGTGTGCGAAAATTCTATTTTACCAGAAACCTGCGATTGGCGCGATCAAACAACCACTTATGTGCCCTGGTAATATGTCTTGAGTTGATCCATCGCCTCATTAATGGTTTGCAGTTGCTGGGTATCGCCTCCCCGATCCGGATGATTAGCCATCACTAAACGCCGATACTGGGCCTTAATTTCCGGAAAGCTCACGGGCTCTGTTAATCCCAATACTTGCAAGGCTTGAGCACAATGGTTAAATCCCAAATACCGGCGCCAGAAACGATCGAGCATGGCGGCAATGTCGTCGGCACCTGTACGTTCCAGATTGGACCAGTCGAGATAATAGTCACGCAAGGCATCATGCCTTTCGAGTGGTACGCCTTCCCGGGCACGATGGGGCTGAAGACTGATGTGCAGACAATGAATCTCGATATCGGCTTCCTGAGCGCCGTGCAATTGATCCCGCAGACGATATAAGCAGTGAAACAGGATGAAGTGGCTCTGGAACATGGCCACTTCATCTTTAAAATCGGCTTGAATGGCATCATCTTCCTGAGCCAGTAACTGCAGCAGATCATATTCTCGCATCGGCGCTGCTGCCGCCCGCAAAATACCTAGCAGCCGCTGCTGTAGCAATACCAGCCGTTGCTCGACATTAGTCACTGGTATCATTACCCTTATTCATTAATGATAAAACATCGGCAAAAAACCCCGGATACTTAAGACACTTAAAGAGTCCACTAATATGACCCGACATATATAGTACACACTAGTAGCGAGGACTCATCGACATGTCGAAGCTGTTCAAGGGACTGGAACGGATCGAAGAAGCTCGGGAACATCTCAAAGGGGTGAGCTTCATGTCTGGGCTATTTCTGGGCAAACCCCCATTCGAGGCCTTACTGCCCCCGCCCGAACCTGAATCGGAAAAGGCCGAAGGTGAGGCGTTTTGCCGAATTGTCGAGGACTTTCTCAAGAACCAGGTCGACGCCGACGAAATCGAGCGTAGCGGCGAAATCCCCGACCACGTAATCAAGGGATTACTCGATATTGGGGCCTTCGGGATGAAGATCCCTCGGGAATATGGTGGCCTGGGATTCTCTCACACCAATTATGGTCGAGTACTCACCTTAATCGCGAGCTGGAGCAATATTCTGTCGCTGACAGTGGCGGTGCCGCAATCGATCGGCATCGCAATGCCGATCATGCTTTATGGCAATGAGGCGCAAAAGAAAAAATATCTGCCGCTGGTCGCGCGCAAGGAAATCTCTGCCTTTGCCTTGACCGAGCCCAACACCGGCTCCGACGCCGCCAATGTCCAGACCCAGGCTGTACTCAGCGCCGATGGCAAGAATTTTATCATCAACGGCGAAAAACTGTGGTGTACCAACGGTGCCATTGCCCGCTATATTACGTTGATTGCCCGTGTTCCCGCACGTAAAGTAAAACGAGATGGCAAATCGCATTGGGAGGCCGTACCCAATGGCGAAGGTGCCGAGGATGCCGTGCATAGCGCCATTATCCTTGACATGAAAACATCTGGCGCTGAAGTACGCCAGCGTTGCCGCTTTGAAGGCTGTCGTGGCATTGCCAATGCTCACATGACATTTACTGATGTCGTAGTGCCGCTGGAAAATCTCATTGGCACCCTGGGGCATGGTTTGAAATATGCACTGTCGATTCTGAATATTGGCCGTGCGGTCAGCGTGCCGGCAATTTGTTTAGGGATGGCAAAACAAGCCTGGCAACCGACGCTGGATCGCGCCAATACCCGCATCACCTTTAAACAACCCTTGGCCGATCGCCAGACGCAACAGGCGCGTGTCGGCGATATGGCAACGAATTTATTCGCGATGGAAGCGATGTGCGATTTGATCTGGCACATGGCCGATCAAAAAAACTATGACGTTCGCATCGAGGCCGCCGTTACCAAGATTTTTTGCTCTGAAAAGACGATCCAGTTTTTAAACGATGCGCAGGTTATTTTTGGTGGCATGGGCTATGAAACGGCTGATTCAAAGCGTGTGCGCGGCCTACCCGCGTTTGGCATGGAACAGCTGGTACGCGATGCCACCATGTACAGAATTGGCGAAGGCGCTACGGATATTTTACGTCCCTTCGTTGCGCGTGAGGGCTTGAATACTCATCTTGAGCACATTAGGGGCTCGATTGATGATGGCTTGAGTCTGAGCGAAATCTTCAAGTTGATGCAATTTTATGTACCCTGGTATCTGTCGCAATGGAAATCGATGTCAATTCCCAGTCTGCCGCCATTTCGACACGGCAAGGTCAGTGAAAAACTGCGTTATGTGGAACGCACAGCCCGCGCCCTCGCCCGCACCACGTTTTATGCCATGCTCAAACAACGCGAGGCAATGCGCGACGACCAGGGCCGCCAGAATCGCATTGAGCAGGTCGGGGAGGAGCTGTTTATTATTGCCGCTACCGCACTCTATGCCCAGTGTCTGGATCAGGATTATGGCTGGGAATTGGCCGATGAGTTCTACCGGGGTAGTCGGCTGCGTATTAAAGAGCTGTTCAAAGGACTGATGTGCAATGATGACGGCCAGCGTGCCGCGATCGGTCAACGAGCCCTCAAGGGCCGTTATTCGGCCTTGAATAAAGGCATCATTCAACGCGGCCTCGATGACTACAAATAACCTTTTACAAATAAAGGGTTGGCGACGATTTAAAAGTTAAAAACAGGAAATAGCTGCCGCTATATATTCAAAGAATCAAGTTCCTGGGTAGCAAGGCAAAAATGGAAATTTATTAGTCACATGAAGGGATTGGAAATCACTGATGACTCACACAGAATCCCATAACAATCTATTTGATCACGCCGCAGCATTAGGCTTTGGTGATATCCATTTTAAGGTGGATCGCGCTTCTGGTCTGCGGTCCATCATCGCCATCCATAATACCCGCCTCGGCCCGGCGTTGGGTGGCTGCCGCTGCGTGCCCTATCCATCCACCGAAGCCGCCCTGCACGATGTAATGAACCTCTCGCGCGCGATGAGTTATAAGGCGGCAATGGCCGGACTGCCGCTGGGTGGCGGCAAGGCTGTGATCATGGCCCCGCCCAAGATCGAAAATCGTAAAGCCCTGTTCGAGGCCTATGGCCGCTTTGTTGACGAATTAGGTGGCCGCTTTATTTCATCCGTCGATAGCGGTACCGGCGTTCAGGACATGGATGCCGCCGCTCGCCACACCCGTTATGTACGCAGCACGTCCAATCGTGGCGATCCATCGCCAAGCACTGCACTGGGCGTGCGCCGTGGGATTGAAGCGGCAGTGAAGTTCAAATTGAAACAAGATGCACTGGCAGGCATCCACGTTGCCATTCAGGGCGCCGGTCATGTCGGCTACTACCTGGCCAAGGAACTGCACGCATTGGGGGCTCGTTTAACGATGTGTGATGTCAACCCGGCTGCGGTTGAACGTTGCGTTTCTGAATTCGGCGTCAGCGTGGTGAGCCCGGATCAAATTTACAGCGTTGCGGCAGATGTGTTTGCACCCTGTGCCCTTGGCGGACCAATTAACGATGAAACCGTGGAGCAGCTCAAGGTCAAGATTGTCGCCGGTGCCGCCAACAATATCTTGGCTGACATCAAGCATGCCCAGACCTTGCAACAACGGGACATCTTATATGCACCGGATTACGTCATAAATGCCGGCGGATTAATGCAAGTCTGGATTGAAGATAAATCCGAGCTGAGAAAAAAAGTGCTTGGTATTTATGACACCTTGATGAAGCTGTTTGATCGTGCGGCAAACATGAATGCCACACCGGAGAAAGTGGCTGACCATATGGCCGATGAAATTCTGTACGGACATTAATTAGTATTTATCTCGCAGAGGATTTGACGATGGCTAACGCAGATAACAACAACTCAGTCCCGGTTGGCGATTCAAAGCAATGCGTTGCCAAGTTTGAAATTCACTACAGCCAGTTTCTGAATCACAAAGGCGAAACGGCCACCTCACTGCCAGAATTCACCACCAATGCCGAAGAAATGCTCGCCTTGTATCGGATGATGGTATTGACTCGTACCTTCGATGCCAAGGCCATTGCCTTGCAGCGTACCGGAAAAATGGGCACTTATGCCTCATCACTCGGCCAGGAAGCGGTTACCGTCGGCATTGGCCGCGCCATGCGCAAGGAAGATGTGCTGGTCCCCGCCTATCGCGAATACGGTGCCCAATTCCAGCGTGGTGTCGAGATGTCTGACATTTTGTTGTATTGGGGCGGTGATGAACGCAGTATGAAATTTAATGTGCCTTCTGAAGATTTTCCGATCTCTGTGCCGATTGCTTCACACATCCCGCACGCCGCCGGCATTGCCTATGCGATGAAACTACGCAAACAACCCCGCGTCGCCGTGGCCGTGCTGGGCGATGGTGCTACCTCCAAAGGCGATTTTTACGAGGCGATGAATCTGGCGGGTGCCTGGCAATTGCCGATGATCATTGTCGTCACCAACAATCAATGGGCAATCTCTGTGCCACGCAAGGCACAAACCAATGCTGAGACACTGGCTCAAAAAGCGATTGCCGCCGGAATTCCGGGCGAACAAGTAGATGGCAACGACATTATTGCAGTCCGTCATCGAATGACCGTAGCGCTGGATAAGGCGCGTCAGGGCGGTGGCGCTACCTTGATCGAAGCCATCACTTATCGTATGAGTGATCACACCACCGCTGACGATGCCAGCCGCTATCGCTCGAAAGAAGAAGTTGATCAGCACCGCCAATACGATCCTATCGAACGCTTGCGCAAATACATCACTCAATACTTCGACTGGAATGAGCAACAAGAAAGTGCGTTACTCGCCGAGTGCACAGAAAAGGTTGAAGTGGCAGTGAAAAAATATCTCGACACGCCACCGATGCCGCCAGAAAGCATGTTCGATCATTTATATGCGACCCTGCCCCGTGCTTATCAATCGCAGCGTGATGAAGTGGCCGCTCACAAGGGAGGTAACGACCATGGCTGAGTCGCGCGAAGTCACCTTGATTGAAGCCGTGAACATGGCCATGGCCAAAGCCATGGAGATGGATCCCAGTGTGGTGGTATTTGGTGAAGATGTCGGTTGCAACGGCGGTGTCTTTCGCGCCACCGTCGGTCTACAACAACGCTTTGGCAAAGATCGCGTATTGGACACCCCTCTCGCAGAAACCTTGATCGCGGGTATTGCTATCGGCATGGCCGCACAAGGATTGAAACCAGTGGCCGAAATTCAGTTCATGGGCTTTGCCTATTCAGCCGTCGATCAGATCATCAATCATGCCAGCCGCCTGCGTAATCGCACCCGCGGCCGTATTACGTGCCCCATGGTATTGCGCATGCCTTCCGGCGCGGGCATACATGCACCGGAACATCATTCCGAAAGTACCGAGGCACTATTCGCTCATATGCCAGGCTTGCGCGTAGTCATGCCCTCTTCGCCCGCACGCGCTTATGGTTTGTTACTGGCTGCGATTCAAGATCCCGATCCCGTGATCTTTCTGGAACCTTCACGCATTTATCGGTTAGTGAAGCAGGAAGTCATCGACGACGGTCAGCCGTTACCACTGGATGTCTGCTTCCAACTGCGTGATGGTACCGACGTTACGCTAGTCACCTGGGGCGCAATGACCCATGAAACTCTGCAAGCCGCCGACCAACTGGCAAAGGAAGGCATCAGCGCCGAGGTGATCGATGTCGCTACGATCAAGCCTTTGGATATGGAAACCATCCTCGCCTCCGTTGCAAAGACCGGCCGCTGTGTTATTGTCCATGAAGCGGCACGCACCTGTGGCGTAGGCGCCGAGATCGCGGCGCAACTGGCAGAACGCGGGTTGTTAACCTTGTTTGCTCCGGTGCAACGTGTGACCGGCTATGACACTATCCTGCCGTTGTTCCGCCTGGAGAAACACTATATGCCGGATACCGCACGTATCGTTGAAGCCGTCAAAAAGACCATGGAGGCCGCATGAGCAACGTATTCAAGTTACCTGATTTAGGCGAAGGCTTACAGGAAGCCGAAATCGTTGAATGGCACGTCAAGGAAGGTGATGAAGTCAAAGTCGATCAACCACTGGTTGCCGTCGAAACCGCCAAGGCCATCGTTGATATCCCTAGCCCGCAAGCCGGGAAGATCGTGAAGATTCATGTTAAAGCCGGTGACATTCCCAAAGTCGGCGATCCATTGGTCGAGTTCTCCGAAGTTCAAGTCGATGCGCCACAAGATCAAGGCAGCGTGGTGGGCAAGATGGAAACCGGCCAGGGTGTTGTTAAAGAAGCACCCACTGCTGTCAGCGGTGGCGGGCCTGCAGCAGTCGGTGTCAAGGCAACACCCGCTGTGCGCGCATTGGCCAAACGTTTGAATGTCGATCTATCAATCGTCACACCGACCGGCCCGGATGAAACCATCACCCAAGCCGATGTGCAACGTGTCGCCAAGATTCTTGAAGATGCCGGTCCGCTGGAAACGCTGCGTGGTGTGCGTCGTGCGATGTCGCACATCATGACCCAGGCCCATGCCGAAGTCGCCGATGTTACCGTCATCGATGATGCCGACATTCATGCCTGGCCGAAAGGCACCGATGCAACCCTGCGTTTGATTCGCGCCATTGTTGTTGGCTGTAAGGCAGAACCTTCGTTGAATGCCTGGTACGACAGTCAGGCCGTGGGTAGACGCCTGCGTAAGAATATCGACTTGGGCGTTGCCGTGGATACCGATGATGGCTTGTTCGTGCCTGTACTACGTAATGTTGCCGAACGCACACCCGATGAGTTGCGTCAGGCGCTCAATAGAATTAAGGAAGGCGTCAAGACACGTACTATTCCGCCCGAAGAACTGCGCGGTTATACCATCACTTTGTCGAACTTCGGCACGTTTGGTGGCCGTTATGCCGATCCTATCGTGGTTCCACCAACGGTTGCGATTCTTGGTGCGGGCCGAATGCGTGATGAAGTTGTCGCCTTTAATGGCCAAGCGGTGATACATCGCATCTTACCGTTGTCACTGACTGTCGATCATCGTGCTGTCACCGGCGGCGAAGCGACACGCTTCTTGATGGCGGTGATCAAGGATCTGGAAAAGGCGGAATAACACGAATGACGGGGCTAACATGAACAACATTGCCCCCGCTGGCCAACGTCTCCGCGACGCGCTTGCCGCCGAACAGCCATTGCAAATGGTCGGCGCAATCAACGCCTACTGCGCCATTCTTGCCGAACACGCCGGGTTCCGTGCTTTGTATTTATCCGGTGCAGGCATTGCTAATGCATCATATGGCTTGCCCGATCTCGGACTCACCACGCTTGAAAACGTTCTCGAAGATATTCGACGTGTGACCAGTGCCACCTCTCTTCCGGTATTGGTCGATGCCGACACTGGATTTGATGATGTCACGGAAACCGTCGAACGCTTTATCGCCACCGGTGCCGCCGGTATGCACATCGAAGATCAAATCTCGCAAAAGCGTTGCGGCCACCGTCCTAACAAACAATTAGTCTCCACCGAAGAAATGGTCAGCCGTATTGAAACCGCGGTCGCCGCCCGCCATGATCCCTCGTTTGTGATCATGGCCCGCACTGACGCCTTTGCCGTTGAAGGTTTCGATGGTGCATTGAAGCGCATAGAACGTTATCTTGCAGCGGGCGCAGATATGATTTTCCCCGAGGCACTGACCGATCTGGAGCTATATCGCCAACTAAGCGCCAGTGTCAAAGTACCAATTCTTGCCAATATCACCGAATTCGGCAAAACACCTTTATTTACCCGCGAGCAGCTCCAATCTGCGGGCGTCGCCATCGCGCTTTATCCACTCACAGCCTTTCGTGCCATGAGCGCAGCCGCCTGGAATACCTACATCGCCGTGCGCGCCGAAGGAACTCAGCAAGGCATGATA
This sequence comes from Gammaproteobacteria bacterium, assembly GCA_016200485.1. Lineage (NCBI taxonomy): Bacteria > Pseudomonadati > Pseudomonadota > Gammaproteobacteria > Gammaproteobacteria bacterium. The sequence continues at coordinate 83,570 of JACQEP010000020.1, read as the reverse complement.
GCTGCAATGCAAACTCGCGAAGAATTGTATGAGCACCTGGATTACCATCGTTATGAACAGGAACTGGACGAGAAGCTAAATGACGGAGAATCAAAAAAGTAGCGGCCTGGCCGGCATTATCGCCGGTGAAACTGGAATCTCGACCGTCGAAGCCACTGGCGATGAGCTCTTTTACCGTGGCTACGACATTACTGAGCTTGCAGAACATGCCTGTTTCGAAGAAGTTGCTTATCTCCTGATGTATGGCGAATTACCTACCGCCACCGAACTCGCACAGTATCGTGCCAAGCTACAAAAACTGCGGAGCTTGCCGCCCGCACTGAAAGAAATTCTGGAACGCATTCCCGCTAACGCCCATCCAATGGATGTCATGCGTACTGGCTGCTCCGCGCTCGGTTGCCTAGAGCCTGAAAACAATATTCACAGCGCCAATGATATTGCCGATCGCCTGCTCGCTGCTTTCGGCCCTATGCTGCTCTATTGGCATCACTTTCATAAAAGTGGCAGACGGATTGATACTACAAGCGATGAAGACAGCATCGCCGGTCATTTTCTGCATCTATTGCATAACGCACCCGTTGATGAGTTGCAACGCCACGCCGTGGATGTATCGCTGATTCTCTACGCCGAACATGAATTCAACGCCTCCACCTTCGCTGCACGTGTCACGGCATCCACATTGTCTGATTTCTATTCGGCCATGACCACTGCCATCGGCACTTTACGCGGCCCGCTACATGGCGGCGCCAATGAAGCAGCCATGGAATTGATCTCTCGCTTTAAAACACCTGATGAAGCCGAGGCAGGTGTGCGTGCCCTGCTGGCAAAAAAAATATTGATCATGGGCTTTGGCCATCGCGTCTATCGTCAAGGCGATCCGCGCTCACCCATCATCAAAAGCTGGTCGAAAAAGTTGGCTGAACAACGCAGCGATCTTTCACTTTATAAAGTTTCAGAGCGCATCGAGTCGCTGATGCAACAGGAAAAGAAGCTGTTTCCGAACCTGGATTTTTACAGCGCATCGGCCTATCATTTCTGTGGCATCCCGCACGCCTTCTTCACACCTGTCTTCGTGATCTCCCGCACCACAGGCTGGGCAGCGCATATACTGGAACAGCGGCAACATAATCGCCTCATCCGTCCCTCCGCCGATTACACCGGCCCCGGACATCGCCCCTTTGTACCACTCGCTGCCAGGAATAAATCATGAGCAGCAATTTCAGCAACGTGCGTCCCCCACCCGACCAAATTCTGGTTGCAATTGCCGACTACGCACTCAATTACAAAACCACCAGCACAGAGGCACAAGAAACCGCCGTTTATTGCCTGCTGGATGCATTAGGCTGCGGAATTCTGGCGCTCAGCAGCGATGCCGAGTGCCGCAAACATCTCGGCCCAATTGTCCCCGGTGCGACGCTAGAAAACGGCGTACCGATTCCCGGCACTGATTATCGTCTTGATCCTATACAAGCCGCGTTCAACATCGGCACCATGGTGCGTTGGTTCGATTACAACGACACCTGGCTCGCCGCCGAATGGGGCCATCCTTCGGATAATCTCGGTGCCATTCTTGCGGTTGCGGATTACGCCAGCCGTCATTACAACAAGACTTACACCATGGCCGACGTCATCAACGCGATGATCAAGGCCTATGAGATTCAAGGTGTGATGGCACTGAAAAACAGTTTCAATCGCGTCGGTATTGATCACGTAATACTGATCAAAATCGCCTCTGTCGCCGTCGCCACGGCGCTGTTAGGTGGCAACAAAGAAACTATCATCAATGCAATTTCCAACGCCTGGGCCGATGGTGGTACCTTGCGCGCCTATCGCCACGCACCGAATACCGGCTGGCGTAAATCCTGGGCCGCAGGCGATGCTACCTCACGCGCCGTACGTCATGCGCTATTAGCCGTCAACGGTGAGATGGGTTATCCGAGTGTGCTCAGCGTCCCACAATGGGGATTTTATGATGTCGCGTTCAAAGGAAAATCGTTTGAACTCGAACGGCCATTCGGCAGTTATGTCATGGAAAACATTTTGTTCAAGGTCTCCTACCCCGTCGAGTTCCACGCCCAAACCGCCGTTGAATGTGCCATTCAATTACATGACCGCGTGAAGAATCGGCTGGATGACATTGATCATATCGAACTCACGACTCAAGACGCCGCCGTCCGCATCATCAACAAAACCGGCCCGCTCCACAATCACGCCGACCGCGATCATTCACTGCAATACGCCGTTGCTATCGGCCTGATTTTCGGCACGCTCGAAAGTCATCACTACAGCGATCAAACCGCCGCCGATCCGCGCATCGACCATCTGCGCGACTTAATGTCAGTGGTCGAAGATAAACAGTTTAGCCAGGACTATCTTGACCCTGATAAACGATCCATCGCCAACAGCGTCACGATTCACTTCAAAAATGGCAATGTGATCCAGGAAGTGGTTGAGTACCCCATTGGCCATCGACGCAGACGCACAGAGGCACGCCCATTGCTCAAGAGCAAACTGGAAGCCAATCTCGCCAGCCATTATCCAGCGGCTAAAACACAGAAACTTACGAACCTGTTATCGGATCAAAAATCATTATTGGCGATACCTGTTAATGAATTTATGGATTTATGGCGACGAACTTGAAGATCCCCACTACTCACAGGTGAGCGGTTCGTAGGGGCGATTCATGAATCGCCCCTACACTGTAAAAAAGATACAGATGTTAATGACTACGAGGTGATGTATGAACCACGATTTCTTCCAAAAATATATGCCCGGTGATGTCTGCTTCGGCTGCGGCGGTGAAAACCCCGCTGGCCTGCACATCCACAGCTATTGGGAAGGCGACGAAGGCATCTGCCGCTGGAAACCAAAAGACATCCACCAAGGCTGGGACGGCGTCACCTGCGGCGGCATCATCGCCACGCTCGTAGACTGTCACTCGATGGCCACCGCCATGGCCACCGCGATTCGCAACGAAGGCCGCAAATTAGGATCAGAACCGCATTACCGCTTCGCCACCGGCTCGATGAACATCAAATACCTCAAGCCGACGTATAATGACCGCGAACTGGAACTCCGCGCCCATGTGATTGAGATTAAGAATGACAAGAAATATACGGTGGAATGTGCATTGTATGTGGATGGTGAGAAAACCGCCGAAGCAACGGTTGTGGCGTTTCTAGTTTATCGCAGCGATCAGCCGGATGAGAGTTCAAAGTTTCATAAAAAAGATTGATCTCACGTAGGATGTGGTGAATGCAGTGAACCGCATCAATCGCGAACGATGTGGTTCGTTCCTCACCGCATCCTATGATCCTGACTAGCAATTATTAACCAGACGCGAGAATTACCATGGAATTAATTATAATAATTATCGCATTTCTTGCTATCTTTGCGCTGATTAGGTGGCTACGGCCACCCAAGGAAAAAACAAAAACCGGTTATGGCCTCGCCGGAGATTCTCCCATAGATCCCTACGTAACGGATCATTTTGCCCCCGTAATGAAGTCTCCCCCTGACATTGAGAGCAGCGATCACGAAACCTCGATTTATACTGGCAATATGGGAGTTAATGATCAACCTGTTACCTATATCTGCAAAGAGAAATTAATTATCGAAGCAGAAGGAATGAAAGCTACCGACCACAATGTCTACGGCAAGGTAGTCATTTCGGTCGAACCGAATTCTTATTTTTTGTTCAAATCTGAAGTGAAATGGCCATACGAGAACTATGATGACGCCGTACTAGCGGGAATTAGAAAAGCCATGAAAAACGAACGGGTCGCCAATTGTCACGGTGCCTTCATTTTGAAAGAAATTTCTTATCGTGACGATGAGTATTGCTGGGATGGCTTCTATCTCGCCGCGAGGAAGGCTACGATTTATTTATTGAAAAAGCCAAGGGTAGTTTAGGAAAAACACTTCTCATCTTAAATTCCCGCTTTATTAATGTGGCATGTACTTAAATACCTTACAAGTTAAATGACCACCGTCAAAGCCGGTGGCTTATTGGGTGAGCACCTCCAAGGCGCGTTAACACAATAAAGATGGCCCGCAACATAACGCTTTATCCCCTCCTCATGGTCATGAGGAGGGGTACCTGCAGGGCGGGGCGGGGCGGGGTGGTGTGCGTGACGAACCACACACCCGTGAACTTTTCACCCACCACCCCGTCGCTACGCGCCACCCCTCCTCCTAAAAAGGAGGAGGGGATAAAACCAATACATCGACCGCCGCACCGGTCAAACCTTTATGAGCCCTCCGGCAAAGCCGGAGATTTACCTTTAGTTAATTAGCTATAACCTATCTCAAAATTGATTTTGTCTGTGCTGAGAGATATCTGAATCAATGGCGATTTGTAGATACCCGGTTTTGGTTCCTTCTCCCTCCGGGAGAAGGTGAGGATGAGGGAGTTTAATCAAGAAATTATTTACAGGCTCGTGAACCGCACTATGCGGTCCTCATAATGCTAAATCGCCGCTTTCACTGCTTTAATAAATACATCAATGGCGGCATTTGCAGCTCTCTGAGCCGCCGCATCCGTCATTAACTGGATTGTTAATAACTCGGTTTGAACCACCTTTTTCTCGCGCGCAATTTCTCTATCAAATACCTTATCTGTTATCTCACCATTAACCCTCGCTTCCCCGAGTTCCTTTAGAGACGCCTTTTCATTTTCAAGTATGGAATCTGCATAGTCCCGTATGCCTGCTACTTCATGTTTAGCAGATTTTGTTGCGGCGGCAGCCATATCTTTCAAGACTTGATCAATATCAAAGCTCATAAACGATATCTCCTTTATCGTTACTGGTCAGAAGTACTCTCTGACGATATATTTTTAGCCTCTTCCCCCTTTGCTATCGCAGTAAAAACCCGAACAAATTGTGTTCGATGCCGCTTGGCCTCGAAATCAGAAAAACCATCATTCTCTTTATGAATTTTTTTGTCTTCAACCCAGAGATCCAGCAGATTCCTTACCTGCTCGGTTGAGACCTTGTTCAGGGGCCTAATCTCATTCTTCATGAGCAAACCTCTGATATCCGTTTCTATTTCATTATATGAATTTTTGAAAGTGGCATATTTTCTATCAGGGACCGGTGTATCCAATAGATTCCCCCAGAACAGATCAACTTTCTTGGCAACCTGTACTATCTCGTCTTTAACAGACGCGTCGTACTCGGCTACATACCTGGCCGCACAACCGGAAAGTAAAACAATGATTAGCAGAAGCGGGAATATAATGGTGTTTGTTCTTGGTGACATCCTTGCCTCCTCGTTTCGAGTTAAGTGTCCCTCAAACGGCTATTATCGCCCCTTGCGAAAGCTAAGTTCAATCTTCAATTTCCGTTGGGCTTCGCAAAAAACGCTCAGCGCCAACCTGCAAAAGCCTTTTAGCCCATGTTACCGAGTTGTCAGATCAAGCCAGGTAGGGTGGGCACGTCTTTTGTGCCCACGCGGGCAAATCATTCTCCGCATGATTCGATTCCCGCCCAGGATGCGATACTCCCCCAATCAACTGTATAAATCTCTCCACATAACGATGGAATGTGGAATACGGCCAATCCACCGCCTGATGACATCGCTTATGTTTGACGGGGTTGTAATGCACATAATCAATATGCCTCTCAAAGTCCCGTTCATCTCTAATTTGATGTTCCCAGTAACGTCGTTGCCAAATTGTCGATTCCCGGTGTTTACGTTTCGATGCCGTTATCCATTCCTGCCGCTTATAGCGCTTGCCGCATTGCACGCTCACATGCCGTTTGATCATTCCCCATCGCGTCGCATAGTCTGCGTCTCCCGGCGGCATTGTCCATACACAATGCAAATGATCCGGCAACAATACCCAGGCGTCTATCTCAAACGGTCGCTTCTCACGCACCGATACAATGGCATCACGCAATGCCTCGCGTATCGGTGTCTCGCACAATATCGCTTGCCGCCGATAGCTCACCACCGTAAAGAAATAAGTGGCTCCGGCGGCGTTGCTACGGCGATATCGAGACATGTTTTGTCAACAGCCTCATTCCGCAATGCCCCTTTCCGTTCAACGTTCTTTTCCGCGTGGCACATAATACGTGCCCACCCTACTCGGCTTACTTCCTCCCGCTAGTTTTGCGGAGGCTTGCGGGGGGCATGATTCCAACGAGGTGGCGCATGAATTAAAAAAACTGGGATTCTTGAAAACAAATGAGGGTGATCGGCTAATGTCGAAGCACGGGGTTTTAATTAATGGCGAGAAAAAACGGATGAGACTCTATGCTGTTCTGGATAGTATTTTAGAGCATGACATCACTGAAGCATCAGATACCGCTGGGACAGCCGGGACCAACGGGGCCAGGGGATAAAATCAATCGGTTGCGCTGTCCCGCCGCTGCCCCGACGATTTCTGTTTTCGGGACAATCTGTCCCACGGATAACCGATACCGGGACAAGGTCGGGACACCTTACAAGGCCGTATCTTGTTGATTAGGTTAGATGTGTCCCGCTGCCCCGGTTGTCCCAAGAAAAATTCTTACCCATGCTTGCGATTATATCAATTTAGGTATATTTTATTATTATATCTGTATTGATATAATTAATTACGTTAATAGAGTGAGGCAGAATGGCAAGCAAAAAACCAGGCATTAAGAAAACCAAACGTGAATCCTCCTCAGATATCCAGGAACGTGCAGCATTAATGCTAGCTTTACAGCAGCATGTTGAACTACGTCCTGGTACACAAGCTGAAAAAGCCGAAGCCTTGGGCATTACACAACCGCGCTTGAACGATTTACTAAAGGATAGAATTGATAAATTTAGCCTTGACGGACTCGTCACACTAGCAACAAAAGCTGGGTTACGCGTTAATGTGAACGTCCAACCTGTGCAACTTCACTCAGGTTTAGGGAATATTAATCCCAGTCGCGGACCAGTATTATCAGTATTTGCACCCGCTCCCAGTGAATTGGGTAAATTGGATTCAAAATTAGGCACCAGTCTTTTTCTCAGCCTATTACGTTGCGAAGCCATCGCTGTTGGCATAAATCCAAAAGATGTAGTGCTATCACTAAATATCAATACTAAAGATGGCGGCATTGATGCAAAAGTCGACAATTCACCAACATCTAGCTCCTTGTTAGAAAAAGGCAGTACGTATTTTCAAATCAAAACTGGGGAAAGTTTTAAACCTTGGCAACCTGGCGCTTTGAAGAAAGAATTATTTGGCAAATCAAATGCCAGCCCATCAAAGAGGCTCTTGGGTAATGCAATTAGAAATTGTCTTGATCAAAACGGTACGTATGCTCTTGTGACTTTTGGTCACGATCTTTTGGGAGATGCGCATTCGCAAATAATTGAAGAGCTTATTAACTTATTTATGGACTGTGGCTATGCTGACCCAAAAGTACGTGTTTATGGGCAAGGCCAAATGGTTGGTGAGCTAGATAAATACCCGTCTATTTGTCTTGACTTAATTGGAATGGCCGATGGTGGTTTTTTATCTTTTAAAGGTTGGCGCTGCAATGCCCAAATGAAGTTGCCGCTGGAACTCGGTAATGAGCAAACGAGATTAATTAAAGATATACAAACATGCCTGCAAGAAGATACCACTCAGCACATCCGAATAATTGGTGATCCTGGAATCGGAAAGACTCGCCTAGTTATTGAGTCGGTTTCCATCGATGAAATAGCACCCTCAGTGATTTACGTTCCAACAGGCGAAGAATTTCAAAAAAGCAAGTTGTTCAACGAACTCCTCAAGCCTGATAGACACTATTATGCAACATTAGTCATTGATGACTGTGACAATAGGGATAGAGCATCAATTTGGTCCGCATTAAAAGGTCGTACTGGTATTAAATTAATCACCATCGATCACGGTCCAGACAACACCTATGACAGTACTATGAAGACATTTATTTGCCCTCAACTACAAGAAGAGCAAATAAAAAATATTTTACTTGGTTATCTTAAAAAAAATACTGATCTACACAATTGGGCTAATTGGTGTAGCGGATCACCTCGCGTTGCCCATGCTGTTGGAGAAAACCTTAAAAGCAACCCAGAAGACATTCTTAAATCACCGGCCGATGTACCTATCTGGGAGCGCTATATCATTGGCCATAAAGAGATGGATAGCCGGGATGCAGACCAATATCGGCTAGTACTGCGCCACATTGCTTTATTTCATCGATTTGGTTTTGAATCGCCGGTTAATGATGAAGCTCATTTTATCTGCCGTCTAATCCAAGAAATTGATCCAACCATTACTTGGGGACGATTCCAGATGATCGTTCAACACTATCGAAACAAACGCATATTGCAAGGTCGACATACGTTATTTATTGTACCTAAGGCTCTTCATATTCACCTTTGGGTTGAATTCTGGATTAACCACGGACACGGATTTAACTTTCAGGCTTTCTTAGAAAAGATTCCAGCCAGCATGAAACGCTGGTTTCTACAGTTATTTATTTATGCTCACGCAGCAGAGCCTGCCAAGAATGTTGTAAAAACCGTTTTATCTCCGAAAGGCCCATTTTCTGATCTGTCATTTCTTAAGTCAGAAACAGGGCTTAGATTTGTAAATTATTTGGCCGAAGCTGATCCCGCGTCTACACTTTCGATGCTCGAAAGAACTATTAATACTTGGACACATGAAGAACTATATAGTTGGACCTCTGGTCGGCAAGAGATAGTTTGGGCATTGGAAAAAATAGTGGCCTGGGACGAATTCTTCATTCGTGCAACCAATATATTAATCCCATTGGCATTGGCCGAGAATGCCAATAACTCCAACAACTCAAAAGGCCTCCTACTGAGTCTATTCAGTATTGGCATGGGATGGGCACCCACCGAGGCGCCACCGTCGAAACGGTTTCCTATCTTGCAAGATTTAGTCAAGAGCACTGACGCCAGCCGACGAGCATTAGGTTTAGAATTGTGTAATCGATGGCTAGAAACACATGGTGGCTATCGAATAATAGGTGCTGAGTATCAGGGGTTAAAGCCGCCGATTGAATTCTGGCGCCCAAACACTTACGGCGAGGTCTTCTGTTATTGGCGTGAAGTGATATGTCTTCTGCGTGATGAAATGAAAGGATTTAACGTTACTGATCGAAATCAGGCTGCCAATGTTTTAGTAGATGCCGCCAGTGGTCTTATAAGATTCAAAGAAATCTCAAATGAGCTGATGGGTATTTTACTTGAAATTGCGAGTGATAAGGAAATTAACCGAGGGTCGATCACTCAATTTGTTATATGGGAACTTCGCCAGAGAAATGAAAAATTAGATAAATCCACGCTTGCTAAAATCAGACAACTTGATCAGATATTAACTGGCGACTCACTGTGGGATAGAACTAATCGATACGTCATACATACTAATTGGGACGAAGACTACATGTTTCGTGGGGACGAATACAAAGAACTAGAAACTCCAAGCAAGCGCGTACGACAATTAGCTAAGGAATATATTAAAGACATAAATGTGTTTTCAGAGCACCTTCCAAAACTGCTCCGAGAATCTGGGCACAGATTGCCTGAACTAGGAATGGAATGTGGCAAGCTCGCCACCCCTGAATTTGATGAAGCAATATCATCACACATTCAATCAGACAGCAAGGCTATAAACGGGATTTTTATCGGTGGTTACATGTCGGGTGTTCGCACACAAGATGCTGCCCGCTGGGAAAGTCAAATACAACAATTACTAAACGACAAAGACACAATTGAAATCGCCATAGACTGTATCCGGCGATCTGGCGTTACAGAATCACTATTACGACGCATGCTTGATCTGCTAAAAGAAGGAGTATTAACTTCTAAGGCATTTGATAGATTTATTCTTAAGCAGGACATGAATGATATTCGTGATGTGTTTTTTCAAGAGATAATTACCACACTCCTACAGCATCCTGACAATACATCAGTGAGCATCTGTACGCAGCTTGTTCAGGACTACTATTTTAAAAATGATTCATCCAGTGAATTTCCTGAGCAACTCATATTTTTGGTTCTCACAGCCGTACCTCAAACCGAGAGCCAGGATCAGATGTATGGATATCATTGGCATGGAATAGCTAAAAGCTTTATAAAAAGCCATCCAAACCAAAGCATCGCATTACTCTCCCACATTTTAAACAATATGGGAATGATTTCTCATTATGGTACCTCGAATTATATTGCAAATATTGCTGACGAAATCGTAATGGCAAGCCCACATGAATCCTGGAAAATCATTTCCACATTCATGGATTCAAAGTCAAAAAATCATTATGAAATTCGATACTGGCTAGGTGATACAGGATCCGAAGACACGCCACACAAAGGCGCGATCAATTACATACCAGCTAAAGAAATCATTAACTGGATAAAAGAAGATACAGAACAAAGACTGTGGCTAATACAAGATGTATTGCCTAAAACTCTTGATCAAAATGAAGGCGGTCAACTAACACATTTGTTTATCGAAGAATTTTGTGACAATAATAAAATCGCAAACAGCTTGTTTGTACATTTCCATATAGGGGGCTGGTCTGGTTATGAGAGCAGCTACCTGTCAAGAAAGCGCGATTTAGCCAGGCGGTGGTTATCGGAAATTCCTTCCGCCAAGATTCAACTCTGGTTGGGGAAATTTATCGATTATCTAAGTAATCGTATTGAAACCGCGCAAATACAAGAAGAAAGAGAGTTCTAGCTTTCCAATATTTCTGCCAAGCTCTATTTAACCAAACAAAATCTTTACGATTCAAAATAAAAAGCCCGCTATTATGCGGGCTCTCATCGATTCATCAAGCAACACAATGCTCAGTTGCTTCCATATTGCTGCCACCAACTTTAACTACAGATCGGTGACAAAGCTCTAACCCATTGATTTAAATGGCTCCCCAGCGCGGACTCGAACCACGGACCCGGTGATTAACAGTCACCTGCTCTACCGACTGAGCTACTGGGGATCTCAGAACTCAAGAGGCCGCTATATTAATCGGACACCCATTTTAGGTCAATAGAATTTTGGCAACAATTGCCGTGCGGCAATGATGGTAACATACTGATTATGAACGACGATGATATCAGTCCTGAGGATAAGGCGCTGTTCCGCAAGATGGCGGGGAGAGTGAACCGCATGCGCCATGGGCAGGCGATACTGCCCAAACGCCGTCCGGCACCGATTCCGCACAAAATCCGGGCCGATGAGGCTCAGGTGGTAAAGGATATGCTCTCGGATGGATATGACCCGACCGAGGTGGCGACGGGCGATGAGCTTATGTTTGCCCGCCCCGGCCTCCAGCACGGGGTATTACGCAAGCTACGACGGGGGATGTTCAGCATTGGGGCGGAGCTGGATTTGCATGGGATGACAGTGGTTGAGGCGCGCCCTGCCCTCGCCCAGTTTCTCCATGACTGCCACCAGCGTCATGTGCGTTGTGTACGCATCATCCACGGTAAGGGCTATGGCTCGCAGCAAAAACAGCCTGTCTTAAAGGGTAAGGTGAATTCCTGGTTACGGCAGTGGGACGAGGTGTTGGCTTTTTGCTCGGCCCGGCTTGCCGATGGTGGCACGGGGGCGGTGTATGTGTTGTTAAGGGCGCAGAGAGATAGTTGAGGTGAATCGCCTGTGGCGATAGCTTGTTGGGCTACGGTTATGACTTCGCCTAACCCATCAACCTACATTTACTATGCGCTTATCGTCACCGTGGAGTACAGAACCAAACACGCGAGCATTTTGCGCATGGTGACGTGCAACAATTTGCCGTAATTTATGACGATTTCGTTCAAGCGCTTCTGAGGGACGCATAGGGCCTCTAGCAATAATACCGATAGGCTCGACTATATCAAACCTAGCCTGATAGTCAATATTATTTGGATAAACAGATAGTTACATACCGGCGTCAAGAGATTAAAAATACCGCGCCAATTCTAGCTGCACATAATCATCATTGCGAAACGGATACAGCGGGTCGGTGGTCGTTTTAACGGTGGCGCCACGAACTTCCAGTGATGCCTTCCAGGCTCGGGCAAAACGGCGGCTGGCTTCAATGCTGTAACTGTTGCTGTCGTGATCCAGATCAACAATGCCGCCCATGAGTATCTCGGTGCCTTGCACGTCATTGAAGTTCCAGCGCAGGCCAACAAACAAGTCGTTCTGATACGGTGTGGGTGCCTGTTCGTGGCGATTATCCATCAGGTATTCGGCGATTAACCCTAAATCCAATCCACTGTCTGTGATGCCGACCAGGGTATATTCAAAACCGGTAGTGGCGGCACTGTAGCGTTTGTGTTCTACATTTCTGGAAATCGCTTCCAGTTTCCAGATCCAGCCGCCAGCGATGGCCTGGACGCTGAGGCCGGTTTGTTGCATCAAGTTGTAGTGCGGGATCAGGACCGGATTACCGCTGGCATTCAGGCCAACGTTAAATGTCGGCTCGCGATTGGTGCCGGCAAACTGCGAGAGCCCGACATCCCAGTCACCAAAGGTTTTGGTCCAGCGCATGGCAAAATCCAGATGGTGATTTTTGTCCCTGGATTCATAGGTGGCGTCTTGCTGGGTATCCACTATCAAGGGCAAACGGAAACGGCCTTCGATGCCAGGGAAGGTGCGTTCACGAAAACCGGGTAAGGCAAACAAATCCAGTCGGCCCCAATCTTTGTTAAAGGCAAGATTGATCATCGGTTGACCGAGTTTGTCTTCCTGGTCCGGATTTTCAACGACGTCTGATTGATTGATGACATCGACCAGATGCTGCGATTCGGTGACGCCCCAGAATACTTTGCCAATGCCGAGGCGCAGCTCCCATTCATCATGCGCACTGAGCCAGGTGAGTTCACGAATATCAGCATGGTTGCGTTCATCATCTTTATCGCCACCACGCACAAACGGCACGAAGGTAATGCTGCTGCGATTGTCATTCCAGCCGAGATAAAATTCTGGTTGCAACACAAGTGTTGCACTGCCGTTTTGTTGTTGAGTGTCGAGTGCATCTTCAGTAAAGGCACGACCTTCCAGCGCTATGAAACCGGTCAGCCGTTTGGTGAATGCTGATTCTGGCGCTGCGGGTTGCGCTACTTCAACTGCTGCTGGTGCGGGTTCAGCCGGAGCCGGTTTTGCAATGGGTGGTGCCGGTTGCTGTGGCACGGGCCTGCCCAATACCGGTGCTGGCGGTGCTGCAAGCTCGGACGTTGGTTTGGCAATGACTTCTTCATCTGGGAAGCGGCGCAAGGTGCCAGTGACACCCTTATTTCGCAGGCGGTTTAACTGATAGCGTGCCTGATCAATTCGTTCAAAAGGACCCACCAAAAGCAAAATCGATTGTTTACCACTGGGGAGTTGTTGCAGACGTTCAACGGCCGGAAAGCCAAGCCGTTCGAGATTGCCGCGCTCAATGCGGACATTGGCGGGATCAGTATAAACACCGATTTGGACATAATCCGCCGCGGATGCCAGTGACAAGTAACCCCAAGCAGCCAGTGCCAGCGTTAATTTTGTCGCGCGTCCTTGCCCGCGTGGGCGGTCACCAATCATCCTCATCCTTAATGCAAACGCATCAAATCGTCCACCTGGAAATCTTTATCCTTCAGACCCGTGCGGAAGCGGTAATTTTTCCAAAACAGGCGAGTCGATTTTCCAGTTTGATGGTTTTCCATGAAAATTTCCATCGGCCGCCAGTGATTCTCGAGAAACTTGCGATACTGTGGAACAGTTAATGTTTTGAGTAGCGCATTCTTGCGATCGTAGTATTCGATTTTTTGCTGACGATATTCCTGTTTATCCAGCCAAACAATCTGCCGAGTGTAACCTGAGTTTTCATCGACCGGATAACGTTCGTAGACGAAACAATCCATGCCATTGCATTTTTCGTCACGCAGATATTTATAGGTGTATTTTTCAACCTCTTGTGAGCCGATATCTTCATAGGCAAATTCACTGCCCATAAACGGGCCGGATTTATTATTGGAGGCGATACGCTTTACCCGCTTCAAGGCTGGCAGATATAACCATTGATCATCGGATTGGGTCTTATGCGAGAAGGTCAACATGGCGGTGCCTGCCACATCTGGCGGATCATCGAAGATGGAAAGACTTTTGTCGCCATTGGTGGCAACTTCCAGAGTGCGAATCCGAATCTTGCGCTTGGTCTCTTCACCTTGCTTGTTGCGCAGGGTCATTTCCATGTCGGCGACAAAATCGCCGAAACCCTCACCGCGATGGTCAGCTTCGCGGGCGACGGCCAACCCCTTTTCCTCCGCCGTTTCCGCCCACACATTACCGCTACTTAACAACGGTAAATACAAGGCGGCGAGCGCGATGATTTTACACCACTTTTGCATTCCGCTTCTCCTAAAACATTAATAACAACGCTGGCAATAACAGAACCAGTATAACGCTCAGTCATTGAGGCCCTCATTACTATCATCTTGGCAGCATGACGTCCCGGCCCGCTTTCTGTCAATCATGTGAAGAAGCTGCGGACTCTGGCGTAATGTGAGAAAATACGCGACCTTATGGAAGCCACCGGACTTAGTACAACAGCCCCCACTCCTGCGCTGAGCAACCCCTTTGCACCGCCAATCCCGGCGCGGGCGGGTGAGCGGCTCGCCTGGGGCCGACTCTATGGCAGCAGCTTTGGCATGATCGTGAGCCAGGCCGCCCGACGCCACGCGGGGCCGCTGATCGTCGTCACTGCCGATATGGCGACCACGATCCGCCTGGAATATGAATTACGCTTTTTCCTGGCGGGGGAACCCGAGATCCCGGTGATCCCGTTCCCGGACTGGGAAACCCTGCCCTACGATATTTTTTCGCCACATCAGGACATCACTTCGCAGCGGCTGGAGGCCCTGTCGCGCCTGCCCGGCATGCAACGCGGCATCCTGATCATCCCGGCGACCACGGCGATGCACCGTCTGCCGCCACGTGATTATGTGGAAGGCCACAGTCTAAATCTGGATGTCGGCGAAAAGCTTGATATCAATGCCCTGCGCAAGCGCCTGGAGCGCAACGGCTATCGTTGTGTGTCGCAAGTGATGGAGCACGGTGAATTTGCAGTGCGCGGCTCATTGGTGGATTTGTTCCCGATGGGCAGCCGCGACCCCTATCGCATCGACCTGTTCGATAACGAGATCGAAACCATTCGAGTCTTTGATCCTGAGACGCAACGCTCGGAAGATACGGTGGCTCAGGTGCGCTTGTTACCGGCGCGCGAATTTCCGCTCAATGAAGAAGCGATCAGCCGCTTCCGGCAGGCATTTCGCGCCGAATTTGAAGGTGATCCGCAACGCGTTACGGTGTATCGCGATGTCACGCAGGGCATCGCCTCACCTGGCATTGAATATTATTTGCCCTTGTTTTTTGAAACCACCGCTACGCTGTTTGATTATTTACCTGCGAACAGCGCCGTCATTCTCGAAGAAGGGGTCGAACAGGCCGCAGATCAATTCTGGCATGAAGTCACCGATCGCCATGAACAGCGCCGCTACGACATCGAACGGCCGATACTCGCGCCTGACCGTCTTTTTTTGCAAGCCAATGAAATCTTCGCCGGCATAAAACAATCGCCGCGTGTTGATTGCCATCATTTTGAGCTTGAAGCGGCGAGTGGTGTCATCAATTTCAGCACGCAAGCAACGCCGATACTTACCGTCAATGCCCGCGCGCCACATCCGCTGGCGGCGTTGATGACCTTCATCAATGGCTTTCACGGCCGGATACTGTTTGCCGCTGAAACCAGCGGCCGCCGTGAAGCGCTGCTGGAAATGCTCAAACGCGAAGGTATCCAGCCAAAGCAGTATGCCACCTGGCAGGAATTTCTTGCGGATAGCAATCCGATTGGCATCAGCGTTGCGGCACTTGATAAAGGTTTGGTGCTGACTGATCCCGCAATCGCAGTGATTAGTGAGTCACAGCTTTTTGGCGAACAAGCGCTCCAACGCCGCCGCCGTAAAAAGTCGAAACGTGGTGATAATGATGCTGTCGTTCGCAGTCTGACCGAACTGATGCCGGGCAGTCCGGTGGTTCATGAAGACCACGGTGTTGGCCGTTATCTTGGACTGCAAAATCTCGATATCAACGGCCTGGAGACCGAATTTTTAACATTGGAATATGCTGGCGGCGACAAACTTTACGTGCCGGTGTCGTCTTTGCATTTGATCAGCCGTTATACCGGCACCGCGCCGGAAAATGCACCGCTACATAAACTGGGTACCGATCATTGGCAAAAGGCTAAACGCAAGGCGGCGGAAAAAGCCAATGATGTCGCCGTCGAGTTGCTTGATATTTACGCCCGCCGCGCGGCGCGTAAAGGACATGCCTATGATTCGCCCGACGATCAATATCGCGCCTTTGCCAGCGCCTTCCCGTTCGAGGAAACTGCGGATCAGGAAGAAGCCATCAACGCCGTATTGCAGGATATGGTGGCCGAAAAACCGATGGATCGCTTGATTTGCGGCGATGTGGGTTTTGGCAAAACCGAAGTTGCCATGCGTGCCACGTTCATGGCTGTGCATGGCGGCAAACAGGTCGCCGTGCTGGTGCCGACCACATTGCTGGCACAACAACACTACCAAACCTTCCGCGACCGTTTCGCCGATTGGCCGGTACGGATTGAAGTGCTCTCCCGCTTTCGTTCCAAGAAGGAACAGGATCAGGTATTGGAAGACCTGACTACAGGTAAAGTCGATATCGTCATCGGCACGCATAAATTGCTTCAGACGGGGGTCAAATTCGACAAATTGGGCTTGGTGATCCTCGATGAAGAGCATCGTTTCGGCGTGCGGCAAAAAGAGCGATTGAAGGCGTTACGCGCTGAAGTCGATGTGCTCACGCTTACCGCAACACCCATCCCGCGTACATTGAACATGGCGCTGTCCGATCTGCGCGATTTGTCGATCATAGCGACACCGCCATCGCGTCGACTGGCGATTAAAACATTCATTCGCCAATGGGACAGTAATCTGATCCGTGAGGCCTGCCTGCGCGAAATCAAGCGTGGTGGGCAGGTTTATTTCCTGCACAATGAAGTTGATACTATTGAAAAACAGGCAAAGGAGCTGGAAGCACTGATCCCAGAAGCCCGTATTGTGATTGGCCATGGCCAGATGCGCGAACGCGACCTGGAACAGGTGATGCTCGATTTTTATCATCAGCGTTTCAACATTCTGCTCTGCACCACTATCATCGAAACCGGTATCGACGTCCCCAGCGCCAACACCATCATCATGAATCGCGCCGATAAACTCGGCCTGGCGCAGTTGTATCAATTGCGCGGCCGCGTCGGCCGTTCTTATCATCAGGCCTATGCCTACTTGATCGTGCCACCTAAAAACAGCATGACCGCCGACGCCGTCAAACGCATGGAGGCCATAGAGTCACTCGAAGGCTTGGGCGCTGGCTTTACGCTCGCCAGCTACGACCTGGAAATCCGCGGCGCGGGTGAATTACTCGGTGAAGATCAAAGCGGTCAGATTCAGGAAGTCGGTTTTGGGATGTACACTGAATTGCTCGAACGCGCCGTGCGGGCGCTCAAATCCGGCAAAATGCCGAATCTCGATCAGCCGCTGGCCATGCATGCCGAAATTGATCTCAAGATCCCGGCCCTGATCCCGGCCGATTATTTGCCCGATGTCCACAGCCGCTTGGTGATGTACAAGCGCATCGCCAACGCCGCCAATACTGACGAATTGCGCGAACTGCAAGTCGAGATGATCGATCGCTTCGGCCTGCTGCCGCTCCAGGTCAAGAACCTGTTCCGGATTACAGAACTTAAACTTATGGCCGAGCCGCTGGGCATCAAGAAGATCGAGGCTGGCCCCCAGGGCGGCCGCCTGATCTTTGGACCGGAGCCCAAGCTCAACGCCGAGGCCCTGATCCAGCTGATCCAGCGCGATCACAGGACCTATAAACTGGAAGGCCGGGAAAAGCTGCGCTTCCAGATGAAACTGGAAGATCCCGAGGCCCGCATCGAGACTATCGAAAAGCTGCTGACCCGCCTTGCGGCTTAGCCGTGCGCTTAATAGGCCTATAACTTTAATGGCCTAAAAATACTCGACTCAATTGCTAAGGCTGGGTAATATTGAGAGGCTATCTGGTTCCAAGAGACCAACGTTCAATAACAATATTCAATTTTTGGGGGATCGCATGTCTAACGTAACTGAGAAAAAAACCAAGAAAAGCAGCTTGAGCCTGGCACTGGGTTCATTAGTAGTCGGCCTGGCGGCCGGCCCGATCACTGCCTTCTTCAGCACCGTGCTGGGACTGGCGATGTTCAGCCTTTCTGTACTGATGATTTATCAAGCCAGCTAATTATTCACCGTGCGGTTGCGCAAACAACCGCACGGCGCTTTCCTACCCCAGCAACTTCAGAAATTCATCTTCCTCAAGAATCGGGATTCCGAGTTCCTCCGCCTTCGCTAACTTGGAACCCGCTTCAGCGCCTGCAACCACGTAATCCGTCTTTTTGGATACGCTGCCCGCGACTTTGGCACCGAGAGATTGAAGTTTTTCTTTGGCTTCATCACGGGTCAGACTCATCAGTGTACCGGTCAAGACAAATGTTTTACCGGCAAGCGGCTGCTGCGCCACTGCACGTTTTGGCATCGTCGGCCAGTGCACGCCCGTCCGCCGCAATTTTTCAATGACTTCGAGATTATGGCGCTGCTTGAAAAAGGCATGAATATGCGCCGCCACCACCGGACCGACATCTGGCGTTTCCTGTAGTTGTTCTTCGCTGGCCTGTTCAATAGCTTCCAGACTACCAAAATGTTGAGCCAGCGTTTGCGCCGTCGCCTCACCGACCTCACGAATACCGATCGCGTACAAGAAACGCGGCAAAGTAGTTTGTTTACTGTGCTCCAGTGCGTCGATCAAATTCATGGCTGATTTTTCCGCCATTCGTTCCAGACCCGCAACTTGATCAACAGTCAACGAATAGAGATCGGCGATATCCTCTATTAAATTTTTTTCGACCAATTGATCAATTAATTTTTCACCAAGCCCTTCAATATCCATCGCCCGCCGCGAAGCGAAATGCCGGATTGCTTCCTTGCGTTGGGCACTACAAAACAGTCCGCCAGTACAACGCGCGATTGCTTCACCCTCGGGTTTAATCACTTCAGAGCCACATATTGGGCACTTGTCCGGCATCTGGAAGATACGCGCATTGCTGGGGCGACGCGATAACACCACCGAGGCGACTTCCGGAATCACATCACCGGCACGACGCACAATCACCGTATCCCCGATCCGCACATCCTTGCGCCGTACTTCATCTTCGTTATGGAGTGTGGCATTACTTACCGTAACTCCGCCAACAAAGACGGGCTCCAGACGCGCCACCGGCGTGATGGCGCCGGTACGGCCAACCTGCACTTCAATATCGAGCACTGTGGTCATTTCTTCTTGCGCAGGAAATTTATGGGCCACCGCCCAACGCGGAGCGCGAGCAACAAAACCCAATTCTTCACGCTGATCGAGACGATTTACCTTGTACACGACGCCATCGATGTCATATTCGAGGTTAACTCGCTGGTCACCAATGGCCTTGAAGTAATCCAGTAAAGCAGTGACGCCTTTAACTCGCTTTATTTCGGGCGATACCCGTATCCCCCACTCGCGCAGCTGTTTGAGCATCGAATAATGATCCGCAGGCAGTTTTCCATCCTGAACATCACCGACACCATAACAATAAAAAGCCAGTGACCGGGTGGCAGTAATCCGCGGATCGAGTTGCCGTAAGCTGCCGGCGGCTGCATTGCGGGGATTCGCAAACTCTTTCTCGCCCTTTTCTCGGGCACAACGATTTAATTCTTCGAAGCCATGTTTTGGCATATAGATCTCGCCCCGTACTTCCAGTAGTTTGGGATAATCTTTGCCAAAGAGTTTTAATGGAATCGAGGGGATAGTACGGACATTGTGCGTCACGTCTTCTCCGGTGACACCATCGCCACGCGTTGCGGCCTGCACCAATATCCCATCCTCGTAACGTATGCTGACGGCAAGCCCATCAAGCTTGGGTTCAGCGGTGTACTCCACCCAATCAACCCCGAGACGCTCGCGCACACGCCGATCAAAATCCTTCACTTCCTCGTCACTGAAGGCATTATCCAAGGAGAGCATCGGCAAACGATGCTTGACTTCGCCGAATTCTTTAACCGGCTTGGCCCCGATCCGCTGGGTCGGTGAATCAGACGTGATCAATTCAGGATGTGCCGTTTCCAGCTGTTGCAGATTGCGTAACAAACGATCATATTCAGCGTCCGGGATTTCGGGCGCATCAAGCACATAATAGAGATAGTTGTGATAATTGATCTCGTCACGCAGCTGCTTAATCTGCGCTTCGATTGAATGAGTTTTAGTCATGGCTCAGCGATGAGCAAAAATTAAGCGGCCTGCCACTTCAGATCATATTCGGCAATTTTCTGCCGTTGAAAATCAATCGCCGATTTGGTCAGTACATTACGTGCTTCATCACGTACATCACCGCCCAATTTATCAGCGATCTTGCGCGCGGTGGTCAGCATGAGGTCAAAGGTTTCCAGACTATTGCCATTTTGATTGGGCACCTGAATAAACAGGCTCAGACAAGGCGTCGTCATGCTATCGATGGTGCGTAAATCAAAAACACCAGGCTTAACGCCGTTGACCAAACTAAAGAGTGGCACATCGCCTTTTTTGTAATGGAAAATATTCATATCACCAATGCGCATTCCGGCATCCTGTACCGCACCGACCACACCCGGACCGGTAAAATGCAAGCCGGTAGGTGCGACGATATTAATCGCAATAATCCAGTTGGGTGCGCCATCGCGATACACGGATAATGGCGACTCTTCAGCTTCCGGCTTCTTTTCACGCTCAGTACGCAAACGCCCAAATAACGAACGTGTCGCTTCTTTTTCCTTGGACGTGGACTCAGCCACAGGCTCAGGAGTAACGCTAACCTTTCGATTGATAACGGCTACAGCGGGTTCCTTTTGGCTCGGTGCAGCCGGAGCCGCATGCAATGAATCATCGACGACTACAGGTTTCGAGCCTTGCTGCTTCGGTGCCTCATCGGTAAACAAGACTCTGTGATCGACCTCATCCCAGCTACGATGCGGCTTTGCCCGCATCCTGGCGACACCTGCCAGGATCAACACTGCTCCAATGACGATAAGCACTAATACCAATGAATCCATGTCGTTCTTAATCCTTGTATTGGCCGCGATCAACTTGCGGCCAATTTTACCGCCTCTTCGACATCGACCGCTACCAAGCGCGACACACCCGGTTCGTGCATGGTGACACCTGTTAGCTGCTCAGACATTTCCATCGTCGCCTTGTTATGGGTGATGAAAATAAACTGTACGGTTTCCGACATTTCCTTCACCATTTTGCAGAAACGGCCAACGTTGGCTTCATCCAGCGGTGCGTCCACCTCGTCGAGCATACAGAATGGGGCCGGATTCAGCTGGAAGATGGAGAACACCAGCGCCACCGCCGTCAGCGCCTTTTCACCGCCCGAGAGCAAATGAATCGAGCTGTTGCGCTTGCCCGGTGGTCGCGCCATGACGGTAACACCCGTATCGAGCAAATCTTCGCCGGTCATTTCAAGATAGGCATGACCACCACCGAACAGGCGCGGGAATAACGTCTGAAAGCCCTTGTCTACCTGATCGAAGGTATCCTTGAAACGAGTGCGCGTTTCCTTGTCGATCTTGCGGATCGCATTTTCCAGCGTCGTCAGTGCCTCGATCAGGTCGGCATACTGCGCATCGAGATAACCTTTACGCTCGGATTGTTCCTTGAACTCATCGATCGCCGCCAGGTTGATCGCGCCCAAGCGGCTGATCTTTTGGCCGATCTCGTTGACCTGCTCCTGCCACTGCGGCTCATTGGCACCTTCCAGCAACTGACCAAAGGTTTCTTCCATATTGAGCCCGGTTTCAGCAAATTGCTCGAGTACGGTCTGACGCCGGACACGAAATTCCTGGCTTGCCATCCGCATCTGCTCAAGCTCGGTGCGAATCTCCTGCGATTTTTGCTCTGCCTGATGCCGCTGATCGCCGGCCTCACGCATGGCGTGGTCAATCTCTTCTACTGCACGCCGCGCCTGTAACAATTCCTCTTCCACACCCAAACGTTGCTGAAGCAACTCTTCAAGCTGCGTCACCATCTCTGCAATTGGATTCTCCGTGCCCTGAAGGGTCGATTGCAGCTCTTCACGGCGGCGCTCAAGATGCACCATCTGGCCCTGCATCCGCTCCAGGCGTTGACGGGTGCCTTCCAATTGCGTGCGAATCGATTGCAGTTTCAGGGCAATTTCATGGGCGGTATCACGATCCTGACGTGCGCGTTGACGGCGCTGTTCCAGTTGGTCACGCAGCTCATCACGCTGCTGCATCAATTGCTCGCGGCGTTGATTGTAGCCTTCGGACAAGTTCAAGGCTTCATCAAGGCGGGCGCGTGACTGCGCCAGATGCTCCTCATTTTGAGCACGTTGCTGTTGCAACTCGCTGAGTTCCTGCTCCAGCCGTTGCTTGCGATTGTGATATTGCTGCAAGCGTTCCTGGCGGGCGCTCAATTGAGATTCAACCCGCGACAATTGTTGCGTGGCTTGCTGCAAGGAGACCTGCAACTGATCTCGGTTGCGTTCAAGATCACGCAGACGCACGCGGCTGCTTTCCAACTGCTGCTGCAATTCGCCCGTCCGGGCCGACAATTCTTCCAATGACTGTCCGAGTTCGCGCAATTCCTGTTCGCGTTGCAAAACACCGGATTTTTCATCATTGCCACGCGCCGCACGCAACCAATCGTAGCCGACCCAAATACCATCACGGGTCACGACCGATTCATGTATCTGCAATTGCGAACGCAGAGCGAGCGCCTCATCCAGCGTTTCGGCGACATAAATACCACCCAGGAACGAATCCAGCGAACGAGATGACTTCACCTTGCCCAGCAAAGGTTGCGCCAGCGTACCATTGATTGCTGATTTGGCCGGGGTACTCACATCAAATATCGTCACCGCACCTTGATTGAGCTGGCCCAGTGCCGCGGTGACTGCCTGCATCCCTTCAACGCACACAGCTTCAAGGTGCAAACCCAGCACCAATTCCACCGCCCGCTCCCAACCGCGCTCGACATCAAGGTTCTGCGCCAGGCGCTTGGCGTTACCCAATCCCTGCGCATCAAGCCACTGACCGACGGCGCGTTGATCTTTACCCAGCGCCTGTTGTTGCAGTGCTTCCAGTGACGACTTGCGACCCTGCATGCTCTGCATCCGGCTGCGCTCGGCATCCAGTTCAGTGTTCAGGGTTTGCACCAGCTCACGCTCGTGCGTGATTTGCTCCGCCTGCTGCTCCAGTTCAAATCGCAGTTGCACTTGCTGTTCCTCGATCTGCGCCCGCTCCAGATGCAGTTGTTCAATCTCTTTATCCAGTTCGCCCGCCGACAGGCCGCGCAATTCATCTTCCAATCGCGCCAAACGGCCAGACAATTGGCTCAAACCCTGCTCCAGATGCTGAATCCGCGCCCGCTCGACCTCGGCGCTGCGCATCTGTTCTGACGACTGGCGGTTAAACTCATCCCATTCTGACTGCCAGGCATGCATTGCCGATTCAGCCTCGGCCAGAATAGCGGAAGATTCAGTCTCGGCATTGCGCGCAGTCTGCAATTGCTCATCGTGAATCAAATCTGCTTCTTCAAGTCTCAGGATGGAGGACTGATCGCTCTCCAGGTGCTGCATCGCCTCTTGCCAGTTGCGCTCCAACTCCGCCAGTTCGCGCTCTTTCTGGGCGCGCGTTTCTTTGGCGTGCTGAATGCTTTGCTCCAGACGGGCGATCTCGGAACCCAGGGCGTAATAGCGGCCCTGGATTTCATTGAATTTCTCATTGACCTCGATTTGCTGTTCGCGCTGATTCTCGATCACCGCCTCAACCCGGCGCAATTCAGCAATCGCGGCCTCAAGCTTGGTCTCCTGTGATTGAATCTGCTTGTCGCGCTCATCCACCAGCGTGTTCAGACTTTGATAACGCAAGGCCAGCAACTGTGCCTTCAACAGCCGCTCTTCCTGCTTCAATTCCTTGTAACGCTCGGCAGTTTTGGCTTGGCGTTGCAGCGTGTTGATGCGCTTTTCCAGCTCCTCTCGCAGGTCATTGATGCGATCCAGATTCTCCCGGGTGTGCTTAATGCGGGTTTCAGTCTCGCGGCGGCGTTCTTTGTATTTTGAAATGCCCGCGGCTTCCTCGATGAACACGCGCAAATCTTCCGGCTTGGCCTCGATCAGGCGCGAAATCATGCCTTGTTCGATAATGGCGTAACTGCGCGGCCCCAGACCGGTGCCCAGGAAGATGTCCGTAATGTCGCGGCGGCGGCACTTGGTGCCGTTGAGGTAATAGTTGGATTGGCCATCACGCGACAACTGACGCTTGATCGAGATCTCGGCGTAGCTGGCATATTCACCGCCCAGTTTGCCCTCGCAGTTGTCGAAGACCAGTTCCACGATCGCCTGGCCCACCGGCTTGCGCCCCGTGGAACCGTTGAAGATCACATCCGCCAGCGAGTCACCGCGCAGATTCTTGGCCGAGCTTTCACCCATCACCCAACGCACGGCGTCAATGACATTCGACTTACCGCAACCGTTCGGCCCGACAACGCCGACCAGATTACTCGGCATCGGGACAGTCGTGGGATCAACAAAGGATTTAAAACCGGCCAGCTTGATCTTTTTCAAACGCATAAATACTCAACCTTCCGCTGAAACTGCACAGATTTTCGCGCTACAATAGGCCATGATCGTACCAGAGCCTTCGGCCAACGCGAAGGACTTTTTTAGAAATTTATTTAACTTTAACTTCAAACTCTAACCTATTGATTTAATACAATGAGCACACAACCTACGAAAGCCCTGGAAACCTTCGACAACCCGATGCCGGAGCGTGACTATACTATACGAATTCACGTCCCTGAATTCACCTGCCTGTGCCCCAAAACCGGCCAGCCCGACTTCGCCACCATCAACATCGACTATGTCGCCGAGCAGCGCTGCATCGAGTTGAAATCGCTCAAGCTTTACATGTGGTCTTTTCGCGAAGAAGGCGCCTTCCATGAAAAGGTCACCAACGACATGCTCAGCGATCTGGTCAAGGCCTGCGCCCCCCGCTTCATGCGCATTACGGCCGAATTCAATGTTCGAGGCGGGATTTACACCACCGTCGTCGCCGAACACCGCGATCCGAAGTGGGCGCCGCCGGTACCGGTGGTTCTGCCCTGACTCTTTCAGGTTACTGACGTCTCATGAAGACACTTTCGCTTATGGTCTTAGCCTTAAATCCGTTACTTTGCAGTTGCAGCCAGGAACGAGTAAAGGAAACCACCTACGAAATCTTGCGCAACGTCGAGCTGCAGCAATGCCAGCAGAACGCCCCGGCTGAATGCCAAAGGGGTGAAAATTACCGGGAATACCAGAAAAGGCTCAAAGAACTGAATTCAGACCAATAACGAATTTAATCGAGCGTCATAGGGGCTCCGTGCGAGATTATGAACGCATTCGCCAAAACTCAAAAAATCCGGTATCCCCAGTGGGAGCAAAAACCGAGTATTTTCCCGGTCTCTAGTTGCCCCCCAGACGGCAACGCACATGGGCGATAGTACCGCGCTCTTCCTCGGCCTCGATCTCGGCACCTCCGGCTGCCGGGCCATCGCCATCGACGCGACGGGGACGATTCGTGCACAGGCCGTGGTGAACATGGCACTGCCGGAACGCGATGGCGCCAAATCGCAACAGGCGCCATCGATTTGGTGGCAGGCAGTGTGCCAGGTGTTGCGGGACATCACACAGCAAGTCCCGGCGCAGTCGATCCGCGCCCTGGCGGTGGACGGCACCTCCGGCACGTTGCTGCTGGCCGATGAATCCGGCGCCCCGCTCGGCCCAGCGTTGATGTACAACGATGGCCGCAGTCAGGGCGAGGCCAAGCGAATTGACGCCGTTGCGCCCCGAGAAAGCGCCGCTCACGGCACCACCTCAGCACTGGCCAAATTGTTACATCTGCGCCCGGACCAGCGGGCGCGATATGCACTGCATCAGGCCGACTGGATCGTCGGCAAACTCACCAGCCGTTTTGGCGTAAGCGATGCAAATAATTGCCTCAAACTCGGCTATGACGCCGTGCATAAATGCTGGCCGGCCTGGCTGGGCCCACTCGGGATAAATCGCCGCTTGTTGCCGGAAGTGTTTATCCCCGGCACCGTGATTGGTCACCTCTCCCTTGCAGCGGCCCAAGCCACGGGCTTGTCGCCGCAAACTGAAGTCGTTGCCGGCACCACAGACAGCACCGCCGCCTTTATCGCCGCTGGCGCAACGCAGGTCGGCGAGGCCGTAACCTCGCTCGGCTCGACCTTGGTGATGAAAATTATCACCGCTGAACCGATCTTCGCGCCGGAATTCGGCGTCTACAGCCAGCCGCTAGGAAAATACTGGCTGGCCGGCGGTGGCTCCAACAGCGGCGGTGCGGTGTTGCTGCATTACTTCAGCAAAGCGCAAATGGCCGAGATGACACCGAATTTGCGTCCCGATCAGTCCACAGGACTGGATTATTACCCCCTGCTCGCACCGGGCGAACGCTTTCCTATTAACGATCCACTGCTCGCGCCGCACCTCGAACCAAGACCAGAAAATGATGTCTTATTCTTTCAAGCAATGTTGGAAGGCATGGCCCGCATCGAACATGAAGGTTATCGCCGTTTGCAGACACTAGGCGCGCCGTATCCAAGCTCGGTTCGTTCCGCCGGTGGCGGCGCGAAAAACATTGCCTGGACACAAATCCGGTCACACTTGCTTGGTATACCGATGCTGGAAGCAACGCAACAAGAAGCGGCGTATGGGACAGCGCTTATTGCGCGTGATGGGATACGTTGCAAACAAGCGCTGAATCAAAAACCCGCGAGCCCCGTAGACATAGGTTACAATTTGGGCGGCGCCAACAACAGGCCCGAGAGAAATATAATTTTTTATGATTCGGAAAATACAGATGAAGAATAAGCTACTTGGGCTATTGTTGGCATTTACTTATGCGCTCAATACAGCGCAGGCTGTTCCGTTACTTACGCCGCAACAACAACAGTCGCAAACAGCGCATTTATCCGCTGAGGTTCTAACCCAGTATCATTACAAACACATTCCGCTTGACGATACATTATCTTCGAAAATATTCGACAATTATCTGAAAGCACTGGATGGCGAAAAAATATTTTTCTTACAGACCGACATTGATCAATTCTCGGGCGCACGCACCAAGCTTGATGACGTCATACTCAACGGTGATTTGAGAATCCCTTTCGCAATTTTCAATCTCTATCAGCAGCGAAAAACAGAACGCCTCACTTATGCGCACTCGCTACTTAAAAAGGGCTTTAATTTCGAGAAAAACGAAAGCTATCAGTACACCCGGAAGAACATGCCATGGTTAAAAACTGAAGATGAAATGAACGATTTGTGGCGCAAGCGAGTCAAGAATGACTGGCTACGCCTCAAGCTCGCGGGCAAGAACAACAAAAGCATCGTTGATACATTGGGCAAACGCTATGATAATTTCTTGGGCAGTATATCCAAGATCAAAAGCGACGATGTATTTCAGAATTTCATGAACACCTATGCGACAACTATTGACCCGCATACCAATTATTTCGGAATACGTGCATCAGAAGAATTTGATATCTCAATGAAGTTATCGCTTACCGGGATTGGCGCCGTGCTTCAGGATATGGATGAATACACCACCATCAAGGAACTACTGGCAGGTGGCCCAGCTGCCCTGTCAGGCAAGCTGAAGGTTGGAGATCGTATTGTAGGTGTCGGGCAAGGTGTGAAAGGTTCAACCATTGACGTAATGGGCTGGCGCATTGACGACACAGTAGCCTTGATACGTGGCGCCGAGGATTCTGTGGTGCTTCTTGATATACTGCCCGCAGAAGCAGGCCCTGATGGCAAACATAAATTAATTTCACTTGTCCGCAAAAAAATAAGCCTGGATAAACAATCCGCAAAGAAATCGATTATCGAGGTAAAAGACGGAAATACAACACGTCACATTGGCGTGATCTCTCTGCCCGGGTTCTATCAGGATTTTACCGCCCGACAAAAAGGCGATAAGAATTTTAAAAGTGCAACGAGAGATGTAGCGAAGCTTTTGGACGAGCTCAAAAAAGATAACGTCGATAGCGTGCTGGTGGATCTACGTAACAATGGTGGTGGTTCATTAAATGAAGCCATTGAGTTGACAGGCCTGTTCATAGACAAAGGCCCCGTAGTACAACAAAGAGACTCCAAGGGTAATGTATCCGTTGAAAATGATACCAATGCTGGTCTTGCCTGGAATGGACCGCTGGGCGTCCTCATTAATCGTGGTTCTGCATCGGCCTCTGAGATTTTCGCCGCCGCGATACAGGATTATGGTCGTGGAGTTGTCATCGGTGAGCCGAGCTTTGGAAAAGGCACTGTCCAGACTGTGATAGACCTGGATCAACTCGCGAAAAATGATAAGCCAAAATTCGGAGAACT
The DNA here is from genome assembly GCA_016200485.1 of Gammaproteobacteria bacterium. NCBI lineage: Bacteria > Pseudomonadati > Pseudomonadota > Gammaproteobacteria > Gammaproteobacteria bacterium. The sequence goes on along the minus strand of JACQEP010000020.1, from coordinate 55,056 downwards.
CAAGATGACCATCGCCCAATTTTTCCGAATTAATGGCGGCACCACCCAGTTGCGCGGCGTAACTCCAGATATCAGCCTTCCGAGCATGATTGATGCAGAGGAGTTTGGCGAATCCAGCTACGATAATGCCCTGCCCTGGACACAAATTAAGGCGGCTAACTATACGCCAACGGGTGATTTGACAAATGTCGTACCGTTATTGCTGGCAAATCACAGCCTCCGCATAAGCAAAGACAAAGACTTCCAGTACCTGCAGGAAGATATTGCCGAGTTCGACCTGCTGCGCAAGAAAAACCTGATCTCGCTCAACGAGGCCGACCGCCGCAAAGAACGAAAGGTGCAGGAAGCCAAGGCAAAGTTACGTGAAAAGAACACTGGAACTGACAAAGGCGTAAGTGCAACGGACCGCAAATCTGCTGAAGCCAAGAGTGCGGCATTTGAAGACGATGGCCTACAGTCAAACGAACGTGATCTCAATACTGCCCTGGCAATCGAAAAAGCGAATGACAACGCCAAGGATGTCATGCTTAACGAGGCAGTGTATATCCTCAGCGATGAGATTGGCTTACTGGAAACCAACCCCACGTTTGCGGCCAGCATATTGCCAAAGGTGGATATGCGCTAATACAGTCAAATACCACCGGCAAAGCCGGTGGCTTGAGATTGTGAGCGCCTCAAAGGCGCCCATAACACCGTGAGCCGCCGTTGGCGGCTTACCCCATAGTGAACTCATCTGGTCGTATCGCTCATCGTCCTCTTCCTGATTGTTGCGCGCCTGAGTGCGAAGTCTGTGCCTCCTAGCCATCCGTGAGTTTTATCGTTCCGCGCTCGTAATATAGCGCTGTAAACGTTCCAGCCAGCTGTCCAACCCCGGCGCATCAAGAAAGAAATCGAATCCGCCCACGCTGCGCTGCAGGTTCATCAGGTCGATGAGAAAGTCGAAGACGGCGTTGGTGGCGGACTCTTCGGCCACCAGTGCGGCGTTCTGGGCGTCCAGCAGGTCAAGGATGGAGACAGCACCACGGGTATACGCGTCAGTTACCAGATCCAGATTTTTGTTCGCCGCGGATGCAGCATCCTTGGAGAGTTGAATGGAAGGGTGAGAGGCCCGAATGCGGTGTAGCGTCGCTCTGATGCGCTGTTCGATGCGCTCCTGAACGGCATCCCGTTGTGACAATTGTTGATCAAACACCAGTCGACTGCCAGAGACCCGCGCGCGCCGGGCGCCGCCCTCGTACAGTGGCAACGAAATATTAAGGCCTACAGACCAATCGGTATCGTTCTCGGCAGACAGACCGGCCACGCGGGTCTCATCCATGACATTGGTAATTTTACCTTGCAAGGTTATCGTCGGCGACCAATAGGCGCGCCGGCGGCTTTCGAGTTCCTGTTTGGTCGCGGCCAGCAGCGCCTCCAAGCCTGTTAACTCAGGCGAAGCAGCCATGCCCTCCTTTACCAGAAAATCACCCATACGTTCAAAGGAGCGGTCATTGATCACATATTCGAATAACCCCTTGCGGCTGACGATGAGGCGCGGATCATCCAGTGTGGCAGATTCGGCAATAAAAGCCTCCTTGAGCGGCCGGTGCAACAGGCGGTTGACGGCATCGCGGGCTTGCTGAAGTTGCGCCTGGGCATCGAGCAGTCTTTGCCGGGAGGTGGCCAGTTCGCTTTCCCAGCGGTAGGCCTCGGCAGGATTGGCGACGCCTATTTGTTGCCGGTCGCGCGCCATTTCCAGGTGGGTGCGGCTGAGATTCATTTCATCCCGGCGGATATGGACGAAAGTTTGGGCCTTCAGCAGATTGAGATAGGCCGTGGTGGCCTCAAGGATGATGTCCAGCTCCAACTGGCGCTTCAAGGCTTGGCGGTTTTGTTGCAGATAGCGTTGAATCGTCACGTTGGTGCGTACTTGATCGGAATAAAGCAACTGGTTCAGCGTGACTGCTGCGGTGGAGGACTGCTTGGCGGCCGCGCCGCTGATCACCGCCGTGCTGTCGTCATTAAGCTGGGTATGAACAATGGAGGCATTGATCTGTGGCAACAGATTGGCGTGGGCCTCGTCCACCGTCGTCTGCCCCGCTTCAAGTCCCAGGGCTGCTGACCGCAGATCGAGATTGGCGGCGACCGCCTCCAGGGCCATCGCCGCCAGGGAGAGCGGACGTCCTTGCGGTTCAGGCTCCTCGTGCAACAACAAGGCCTCGTGCAGAATGTCGAAGCGCGGGGAGATGCCGATGGCCCGCGCCGTGGCCATATTGATGGTCAGACGCCGCTTGCTTTTAAAACTGACCGGCTGCCGCTCGGCCGGCTCACCGCGTATCACGGCATTCATGTTCAAGGCATTGCGGCGCGCCAGCCGCGACCAATCGGTTGCCGGGGCCTCCGCCATCAGCAGACCCTGCTCCACCAGCCGGGAGTCGTGCAGACTGTAACTGGGCAGCTTTTTTTCAATCAAGGCGGCGATAAGACTGTCCATGGCCGCCGGGTTGAGACGGGCCAGGTCGGTGACCACCACGGCATCGACATCCGGTGGCAGCTGCGCCGCCAGATCCTCGTTGCGGGTGCGTTGCTGGATAAATAGCAACTCCACACCCCTAGCCGCCGTCACCTCCCGTGCGCGGCGTATCAGCCCGGGCTGAGCAGCGAAGTTAGCTTCGTCAATCAACACAGCGACTTTTTTGAAATCGGCCACGCTTTTAAAGACTTGCAGGTCGCGGATATAATCGGCCTCGCCACTCAGGTAGTTCAGGTTGTGCACGCCGCTTGCGTTGTTTTTTCTGGGCAGGCCCTGCAGGTTTGCATCCATCACAAACGGCGCGAAGGTCGGCTTCCGCAACGGCCCGCTCAAGGCGGCGACGGCGCTGGAGACATAGCCCAACGTCAGCACCATGTCCACCTCGGGATCCTTCTGCAATTGCTTCAACGCCGCGGCGATGCGATCGGCCGACCAGGCACCATCGAGCTGTTTTGCCGCGGGAAAACGCACGTCGAAGTCGGGCTGGGTCATGACCAGCAGTTCTTTTTTAAACAACTCGGGTGACCAGCTGCTGTGCTCAATTGGGCCATCGGCGACAATGCCGATGGTTACGATCTTCGCCGCCTGGGCCGTGGGCACTAGCAATAAAAGCAGTATGGCCAGCATGACGAGCAGCTTATATCGCCTCATTACCCTGCCCCTTGTTGAATTCATGGCTTCAGCCCTGTATCAACGTAACGGTCTTGCGGAAGCGCAGCAGCGCCGCCAGGAAAAACACCGCGCCGATGGCAGCGGTGGCGGCAAACTGCGGCCACACTATCGCCAACCCGGCATCACGGAACAGAATGGCCTGCGCCTGCCGGACAAAATGGGTGGACGGCACCAACTGCATGATGGTCTGCAACTGCACTGGCATACTCTCCAACGGCGTACTGCCTCCGGACAATAACAACATGATCACATACACGATCATGGTGAGCAGCCCGAACTGGGGCATGGAGCGGGCCAGCGTCGCCAGGTAAATGCCCAGCGAGGTCACCGAGAACAGGTAGATCACCGCCCCGGTCAAATAGAGCGGGATCGAGCCGCTGACAGGCACCGCAAGGGCGCCTTGCACGACGATAAACAGCGAGAGGCTGGCGGCGATGATCACCACCAGGCCGTTGGCCCAGACCTTGGCAAGCATGATTTCCACCGGACGTAGCGGCATCACCAGCAAATGTTCGATAGTGCCGTGCTCTCGCTCGCGGATCAGCGCAGCGCCGGTGAGCAACATGGCCATCAGGGTGATGTTGTTGGTGATCGACATGGCGCTTTGAAACCAGGTCGCGTCCAGATTGGGGTTGAAGCGGGCGCGGGTGACGATATTCACAGCGGGTGTTGCGCTATCCCCTTGCTGAAACGCGTGCAGTTCCTGGGCGATAATGCGCTGGATATAACCGGCGCCGGTTCCCGCCAGGCCCATGGCGGTGGCGTCGACATTGAGCTGCACCACTGTTGGCCGACCGGCCAGGATGTCCGCCTGAAACCCCGGCGGAATATCGATGACAAACGCGTAACGGGCCGCTTCCATGGCGGCATCGATCTCGTCGATCGCCAACGCCTCGGGTGGCTGATAATGGGGTGGCAACAAGGCATCGCCGATGCGCCGGGAGAGTTGGGAGCGATCTTCATCGACCATGCCCACTGCAGCATTGACCACACCGACGTTGGCGTTCTGGGCCTCCTCGAACACGGCGAAGGTAAACATATACACGATCAGTAACAGCATCACCGGGTCAAAACGCAGGCTGTACAGCTCCTTGATGCCCAGTTGAAAAATATTGGCGAGGGGTCGTCTCACGGTCATCGCTCCTGTGTCTTCAACAGGCTCAATGCCAGTATCAAATAGATCATAATCAACAGCGCCAACATCCAGAAATTGAACATCAGTGCCTCGAAACCCAGCGCTTTGGTAAAGGTACCCAGGCTGATCTGCTGAAAATAACTGCTGGGGAATATCTGAGCGAATATCTGGGCGCCGGGCGTCAGGGAAGCCACCGGGGCAAAGAAGCCCGAGAAATTAACAGCGGGCATGGTGGTGATAATGGCCGTGCCGAAGAGCGCCGCGATCTGGCTCTTCATGAACGAGGAGATCAACAGACCCAGGCCGGTGGTGGCGATGACATAGAGCGCTCCACCCGACAGCAGCGTCGCTACACTGCCTTTCACCGGCACCTGAAACAGGAACACCGCCAACAGCACCAGGGTGGCGAAGTTGAGCAAGGCGATCACCACATAAGGAAACTGCTTACCCAGCAGAAATTCCAGCCCCCTCACCGGAGTGGCGTAGAAGTTGGTGATGGAACCCATCTCTTTTTCCCGCACCACCCCCGCGGCGGACATCATGGCAGGGATCCAAATCAGCAGCATCATGATGGTGCCGGGCACGATGGCATAGATGCTCTTGAAGTCCTGGTTGTAACGAAAGCGGGTTTCGATGGTGAGCGGCATGGGGAGCTGCCTATAGTCGGGCTCGCCGCGCATTCGCTGCTCCAGATAAAACTGGTGCACACCGAGGATGTAACCGCGCGCGGTTTCGGCGCGAAACGGGATCGTACCATCGAGCCAGATGCCCACTTCCGGCCGCCGGCCACGCTTCAGGTCCTTGCCGAATCCCGGCGGGATTTCAATGGCAAAGGTAACCCGGCCTTTGCGCAGCAGGGTTTCCATCTCAGCGTAATGGTGCAGTGGCGGATGCTGATCGAAATAGCGCGAACCGGAAAAATTTTCCAGATAACTGCGGCTCTCCGGGGTTTGGTCGTGGTCGAGCACCGCGTAGCTGATATCTTCCAGATCAAAGGTGATGCCGTAGCCGAAGGCGATCATCAATATGACAGGGCCAAGCAGAGCGAAGGCGATGCGGATCGGGTCGCGCACGATTTCCAGACTCTCGCGGCGGGCATAGGCCCAGGCACGGGCGGGATCGATGGGTAGGCGTTTTGATCTGGTGTGCGGCGCTGCGGCCTGATTATTGCGATCAAGCGCCGTACCAGGCTGGGTCGCCGCAGGCTCGTTTCCGGCGGCCTCTGTCAGGTAGGCAATAAAGGTCTCTTCCAGGTTTTTGGCAGCGCGTGCGCGCATCAACGCCGCGGGAGAGTCCTGAGCCAGCACCCGTCCGGCGTGCATCAGGGAGATGCGGTCGCAGCGTTCGGCCTCGTTCATGAAGTGAGTGGAGATGAAGATGGTGACGCCGTCATCGCGCGACAACTGTATCAGCAACGCCCAGAATTGATCGCGGGCCACGGGATCCACTCCGGACGTAGGCTCGTCCAGGATCAGAATTTCCGGACCATGGATCACCGCCACGGCCAGAGAGAGCCTTTGGCGCACGCCCAAGGGCAGCTTGTCCGCCAGTTCATCGGTCACGTCGCCAAGACCGAAGCGCCCGGTCATTTCTTTCACCCGCGCCTCGATGTGTTCCCTGGGCAACTGGAAGATGCGTGCATGCAACAGCAGATTCTGGCGTACCGTCAGCTCACTGTAGAGCGAAAAAGACTGGGACATGTAACCGACCCGTTTTCTCAGATCGATGTCCCCGGCATCTGCGGGTCGTCCGAACAGCCGCGCTTCGCCGCCTGAACTGGGCAGCAAACCGGTGAGCATCTTCATGGTCGTGGTCTTGCCGCAGCCGTTGGAACCCAAAAAACCGAAGATCTCACCGCCTTCGATGGTGAAGCTGACCTGGTCAACGGCAATGAAGTCGCCAAAACGACGCGTCAGCGCACTGGCCTCGATCACCGGTGCCCCCTGCTTAACCTGGCGTGGCGGTATGATCAGCGCCTTGTGCTCGCGGCGTTTGTGCTCGGGTAGCAGTTGGATGAAGGCCGCATCCAGGTTGGCGGTGCCGGTGCGTGCCTTCAACTCCGCCGGGCTGCCGCTGGCCAGCACTCGGCCGGCGTCCATTGCCACCAACCAGTCGAAGCGCTCAGCCTCGTCCATATAGGCCGTTGCCACGATCACACTCATGCCTTGACGCCGACTGCGTATCCGCTCGATAAGCTCCCAGAACTGCCGTCGCGACAAGGGATCGACGCCAGTGGTGGGTTCGTCCAGAATCAGCAGTTGCGGATCGTGGATCAGTGCACAGCACAAGCCCAGTTTCTGTTTCATGCCACCGGAGAGTTTTCCCGCCGCACGCTCGGCAAAGGGGGCCAATCCGGTACTTTCGAGCAGCTCCTTGATGCGCCTGAGCCGCTCCTCACGAGGCTGGCCAAACAACCGGCCAAAGAAATCGATGTTCTCGAATACCGACAGGGCCATGTAGAGGTTGTGCCCCAGGCCTTGAGGCATGTAGGCGATACGCGGGCAAATGGCGCGACGGGAACGCGTGCGGCGCATGTCGCGACCGAGCACCTGCACAGTGCCCGCCTGGATCTTGCGCACCCCAGCCATCAGCGCCAGCAGGCTGGATTTACCCACGCCATCGGGGCCAATCAGGCCGACCATGTGACCGGCGGGCAGCTCGAGATTGATACCGTCCAGCGCGACAATTTTCTTGTAACGATGGGTAAGATCGCTGAGCCTCGCAACCGGGTTCACAACTCATACCCTCCATGGCTTCAGCAAAATGTTCATTGTGGACGTTCCACCGTCTGCAACGATGCCGGCCATGCTGTGTTTGCATCCAGACGAATGTAAGCCACGCCCGGGATGCCGGTCTTGGCCAAGGCGGCGTGTGTCTCCAGAAACCCAGCGTCTAGCTGGACTTTGACACGAAACATCAGCTTCTCGCGCTCGGTGCGGGTCTCGACCTCTTTGGGTGTGAACTGGGCCTTGGGCGCAACAAAGGAGACCCTGGCGGGGATAACGATCTTCTCTATACCTTCGAGTACAACGCGTGCATCGGCGCCAACCGCTACCTTTGCCGCCTCTTGAGTAGGCAGAAAGAGGGTCATATAAATATCCGTGGGATCAAATACGGTGAGCACCTTGCCCCCGGCGGGCAGGACTTCGCCGGGCTCGGCCAACCGGTATAGCACCTGGCCGTTGATGGGCGCCCTGAGCATGCTGTCGTCCAGCTGGGTTTTGATCAGCTCAGAGTTGGCGATGGCGGCCTCGATGGCGGCCTCGGTGTTGGAAAACTGGGCGCGCGCCGCCGCCAGGGCCGCCTTGGCGGTCTCCACCGCAGTTTCATCCCGCTGTAGTTGCTCCAGGGAGATGCTGTTGTTTTCGTAGAGTCCTTTCGAACGCGCAAAATCTTTCTCGACGAGAGAAAGTTCACTGTTGCGCTGGGCGATCACTGCGGTAGCGAAATGCCGTTCCTGTTCAGTGCGGCGAACCTCGGCCTGCGTCCGGCGCAGCTGGGCGGCCAGCTCTTGGGTATCGAACCTGGCCAGTTCCTGATCGACTTCAACCTTATCGCCTTCTTTGCCCAAAAGCCGTACAAGCCGCCCACCGAACTTGGTGGTGATGTCAACCTCGGTGGCTTCGGTACGCCCGTTCCCCATCGCGAAGCCTTCAGGGAGCTCCGGCTGGCGCATCAGCGTCACCAGGTACACGATCACCAAGACGGAGACACTGACTACAACAATCAGGATGATTTTCGATCTCGTTGAACGACTATTCACCATAGTGCCTCCCTGATTGACTTGATTGCCCGGGATAAGAGTTATTACCCTAAACAATCATTCGTAGCGACAAAGTTGCCTCCTATATCTCACCTCCATCAGTGATGAACGCTTGAATGGCAGGAATTTGACTTTATAGTCTGTTAAGAGGAGCTACTATGATCAATGATAGAAGAGCGAAATCCGATATACCATAACGAAATATTAAAATATGGTTAGAACCCATCTCAAAATCGTTAAGCTGATTCGCGGCATGCGTGCTGACGCCAGCGAAAAACCATGGCGAGCTACAATTGCCATTTCAGCTGCAACGTTGCGGTTCTTTAATTTCTGTCTATTGCTCATTAAGCAAGCGAGTGCTGGAGCGATCAGAAAATATATATTAGATTTGAGTGTTGTATGATGATAAAGATATCATTTGATATTTATGTCAGATTGAATCCAGATTTTTACAACTCAGATTACTCCCTGCTTATTAACTTTCGTTCGTTTCTTTTGCGCTCTTGGCGTCCTTGGCGGTTCAAGCTCTTTGTTTAACCCAAAAACGCCCGCAGCCGTTTCACACCTTCTTTCAATCGTTCCTTTGAAGTGGTATAGGCAAAGCGCACATGCTGCTGCGGTGCATGATGGCCGAAATCAATACCCGGCGTAATGGCTACTCCGGCTTCGTTCAGCAACTTTAAACAAAAGTCATAACTATTATTCGTCAAGCGGCTGCAATCGGCATATAAATAAAACGCGCCTTGCGGGATCACTTTAATGTCAAATCCAAGCTGCTTCAATTCCGGCATCAGATAATCACGCCGTTGTTCAAATTCTCGGCGCCGTTGTTCGAGTATTGCCAGTGTTTCCGGTCGGAAAGCTGCAAGAGCCGCATATTGCGCTGGCGTTGGCGCCGCAAGAAAAATATTCTGCGCAATCTTATCCAGCGCAGGTACATACTGCCTCGGCGCCACCAGCCAACCAAGACGCCAACCGGTCATCCCGAAATATTTGGAAAAACTATTGATGACAAAGGTTTCATCGCTGAGTGAAAGCGCAGTGACGGTTTCTTCACCATAAACCAGACCATGATAGATCTCATCCACCAGCAGGTGCGCACCCTTTGACTGCACAAAATCGGTGATCGCTTGCAACTCAGCACGCGGGATCAAGGTGCCGGTGGGATTGGCAGGCGATGCCAGCAATACTGCTTTAACGTTTGGATTCCAGTATTGCTGCAACTGCGCCAGTGTCATTTGATAACCGCTTGCCGCGGTTACGGGCACTGACACGGCCTCGCCTTCCACCAGGCGCACAAAATGCCGGTTACACGGGTAACCCGGATCGGTCAGTAGCACTTGATCTCCGGGATCAATCAATGCCGACATCAACAAATGCAAGGCACCTGACGAGCCGGGCGTAATTAATATCCGCTCGGGTTCTACCTGCACTGCATAGCGTTGACGGTAAAAATCACTGATCGCTTGCCGCAAGGCGAGTAAGCCGACGGCGGGCGTGTAATGAGTGTGACCAGCCTGCAACGCCTCTATACCGGCACGCACGATGGGTTCGGCGGTGGGAAAATCCGGCTCGCCGATTTCCATGTGCACGATATCGCGACCCTGCGCCTCCAATTGCCGCGCCTTGGCCAGCAATTCCATGACATGAAACGGTTCGATGTCATGGGTACGCTTAGCCAGGTGCAGCGAATCGGAAGTCATTGTGATCAGCTGCCGTGCAGTTTTTTGAGCAAGGCTAAATCGACATACTGATGGCCGTGGGCATTACCTTGCAACACACGCATCGGTTGTTGCGGCTCGCCGAAGCTATCGACCACCAGCGCTGCCGAGGCAAAATCTTCATGCTCGGTATAACCGTTCACGGTAATCACCGTTTTCAGCTGTGCACCCACCGATGAACGCACACCGTTACGCGAATCTTCCAACGCCATACATGCCGATGCAGGCAGATTCAATTCTTTGAGTACATGCACATAAATATCCGGTGCCGGTTTTTTCGCCGGAACGATATCACCCGCGCCAATCACTTCAAACCACTCCGTCACTTCCGGCGCCATGGCATAACGCAACAAGGCATCGACATTTTCCGGACTGGTGGTGGTTGCAATTGCCAAACGCACACCTGCTTGATGAGCCTCACGCAACAAGCGTGCAACACCCGGCCGCAACGGAATCGCACCGTTCTTAAGCATGTCGGCAAAGATTTTATTTTTGGCGAGATGTAATTCAGTGATGAATGCATCGCCATTCGCCGGTAATTTAAATGTGGTGTTGAAGTTTTGCAGATAATAGCGAATGCGCTCTTTGCCACCGGTGACGGCCAGCAATTTGCCGTACAGCTCGACCGACCAATCCCAATCCAGTCCCGTGTTCACAAACGCTTTGTTAAAGGCTACCCGGTGACCATCACGTTCCGTATCCGCCAAAGTTCCATCGACATCGAAAATCAGTGCCTGCAAATTGGCCATAAACACCCTTTGTTTGACCTGCCTGAAAATTAGAAGTTTATCATCCCCGGACTATTTTTCCTAACTATCTGATTGATAAATAGACATTTTCTTGAGATCATCCATTTCAGAATAAAATTCGCTTAGAGTTGCCAGCAGCCGCCATTTTTAGTATATAGTCAACCCTTTATTCCCCCGGTTCGGACTAGGAGATGGGCATGTCGCCGACGAAAAAGACCGCAACGAATGCTAAGAAACCTGCACCCAAGGCTGCGCCTAAGAAAAAGGCTCCGGCTGCGGCGGCTAAGAAGCCTGTTGCTAAGAAACCGGCCACCACTACTGCTACGAAGAAGGCCCCTGTGAAGAAAGCTCCAGAAAAGAAAACGACCGCAACGGCTCCAAAAGCCGCCGAGAAAAAAGCAGTTACCACCCCGGCGCCTGCCGCCGCTGCCCCTGTCATCAAGAAGGTAGCTGCAACACCCACCAAACCAGCGTCAATGGCTGCGGCCAAGGCCCGCGCCCGTGCCGAGAGCCTGCTCCAGGGATTTGGCAACTTTCAGCCCTATCAGGCGAAGAAGGGCGAGGACTACATGAACACGCAGCAGGCGGAACACTTTCGTCACCTGCTGACTGCCTGGAAACACGCCCTGATGGAGGAAGTGGACCGCACTATGCATTACATGCAGGACGAGGCTGCCAACTTCCCCGACCCCAACGATCGCGCCAGTCAGGAATCCGACTTCACCATGGAACTGCGTACCCGCGATCGTGAACGCAAACTCATTAAGAAGATCGAGGAATCGATCAAGATGGTCGACGATGGTGAATACGGCTTCTGTGAAAGCTGTGGCATCGAGATCGGTATCCGCCGTCTTGAGGCCCGCCCTACGGCCACGCTCTGCATCGATTGCAAGGAGCTGGACGAGATCCGCGAAAAGCAGATGGGCGGCTAAATAAAATCCTATCAGCTTGTTGAAAAACTCCCTCTCCCCCCAGGGAGAGGGTTGGGGTGAGGGGTTCGTACGGGCGATTCATTAATCGCCACTACATTATCCCCCCTCATCCTCGGCAACTGCTCCATGCGTTGCCCTATCTCGTGCATCCATGCACTCGTAGCCTTTTCCCTCAGGAAGAAGGGACTAATCGCTTTTTTCAACAAGCTGCTATAACAAAAAAAGGAGCCTCAGGCTCCCTTTTTTTGTTCATGAAACCGCGTATTTTCTCGTTATTCCTGCTCTTCGCGCACTTTTAACTTGTTAGCGCGAACAAAGGCCATGATGTATTCAAAGGCCTGAGGATTCTGCTCCTGCAACAGCGGATCAACCACCAGGCATTTCTCGCCATTGATCATCCGGGGCTGGACCTGGTTGGAATAATGCAGGCGGTTATCCGACCCAAACGACCCCAACGTCCCCGAGATACGCTCAATCCAGTCGCTGGGCCGGAACTGACGACCATCTTCCGACACACTCTGTATGATCAATATGCGACCGCTACCCAACTCAACTCTCTCCAAAATACGCCCTGGGGTAAAGTCCGATCACACGGACCACCCCCGAACTGCATGCTCTCTACCGGGATTCCTTGCCAGGGAGTGCGCCGCCCCACTCCGGGGCGAAAGTACTCGTTTGTCCATTACCCCGCAGGGATAACGACTTGGCGGCATTATACAACGAACCGCCCACTACCCGGCTACCCCCCATGCACTTAGGCAGCAGGCCTGATACTATATTTCTCCTTTTTGATTAACGAATTACCTGGAGGAAGGAAGTCATGTCTACCGATAGCATCGAATCCATTTTGCATGAAAATCGCACATTCGAGCCCGGATCAGACTTTGCCCGCCGCGCCCGGATTCACTCCCGGGAACAGCTTAAGGCCATACAACAGGAGGCCGAGCAGGATAATACTGGCTTCTGGGCCAAACAGGCCCGGGAAGAATTGAACTGGCACACCCCCTTCACCAAAACGCTCGATGACAGCCGGGCGCCACATTATCAGTGGTTCGCCGATGGCAAACTGAACGTTTCCCATAACTGCCTGGATCGTCACCTCGCCACCCGAGGCGACAAAACCGCCATCATTTTTGAAGGGGAACAGGGCGACACCCGCACCCTGAGCTATCGGGAATTACATGCCGACGTCTGCCGCTTCGCCAATGCACTCAACGCCCAAGGCATCAAGAAAGGCGATCGCGTCGTCATTTATATGCCGATGGTGCCTGAGGCCGTGGTCGCGATGCAGGCCTGCGCCCGCATCGGCGCCATTCATTCAGTGGTCTTCGGCGGTTTTTCCGCCACATCACTCAAAGACCGTATCGAAGATGCCGGCGCTCGCCTGCTAATCACCGCCGATGGTGGCCATCGTGGCGGCAAAATCATTGAACTCAAACACGCCGCTGACACTGCGTTGGAACACGGCTGCAAAACCATCGAAAAAGTCATCGTCCTGCGCCGTAGCGGCAACGAAGTCCCGCTCAAGGCCAACCGTGACATCTGGTGGCATGATGCCGTTGCCAATCAATCCGCCAATTGCGATCCGGTGTGGGTCGAAGCCGAACACCCCTTATTTCTGCTCTACACCTCCGGCTCCACCGGCAAACCCAAAGGCATACAGCATTCCAGCGCCGGTTATTTGCTCGGCGCTGTGACCAGCCTCAAATGGGTATTCGACATCCGCGATAATGACATCTTTTGGTGCACCGCCGATGTCGGCTGGATCACCGGCCACAGCTACGTCGCTTATGGGCCGCTCGCCGCAGGTACCACCATGATGATTTATGAAGGTGCGCCTACTGTACCCAATACCGGGCGTTTCTGGAAACTCTGCCAGGACCACGGCGTCACGATTTTCTATACCGCGCCGACCGCCATTCGCGCATTAATGAAGTGTGGCGACGACATCCCCGCACAATATGATTTATCCAAACTGCGCTTACTGGGCACAGTAGGCGAACCGATCAACCCCGAGGCCTGGATGTGGTATCACACCATCATCGGCAAAGAACGTTGCCCGATTGTCGATACCTGGTGGCAAACCGAAACCGGCGCCATCATGATCGCACCGATCCCAGGGGCTGTGGCGACCAAACCAGGCTCGTGCACCTTACCCTTGCCGGGTATCGCAACTGATGTCGTCGATGAACAAGGCAACAGCATCACCACACCGGACAAAGGCGGTTATCTCGTCATCACAAAACCCTGGCCATCGATGCTACGCACCATCTGGGGCGATGAAGAACGCTATGTCAAAACCTACTGGGATAAATTCGGCGGCAAATATTATCTCGCCGGCGACAGCGCCCGTCGCGACAAAGACGGCTATTTCTGGATCATGGGCCGCATCGATGACGTGCTGAATGTCTCCGGCCATCGTCTCGGCACCATGGAAGTCGAATCCGCACTCGTCGCCCATCCGCGCGTTGCAGAAGCCGCTGTCGTCGGCCGCCCCGATCCGATTAAGGGCGAAGCCATCTTCGCCTATGTCGTGCTGCGTGGACAACGCCCTGCTGGCGGCATCGATGCGACGCTGACCAATGAATTACGCAATTGGGTCGCCGAACAAATTGGTCCTATCGCCAAACCTGATGACATCCGTTATGCTGACAACCTGCCCAAAACCCGCTCCGGCAAAATCATGCGCCGCCTGCTACGTACTATCGCGCAAGGACAGGAAATCACGCAAGATACTTCGACACTGGAAAACGAAGCGATTTTGTTGCAGCTACAGGGGAAACAATAAAAAGGATTCGCTACAGAGACACAAAGATTTCGGATGGCGTAGGTTTCAGGTAATACCCATCTATGCGACCTTAAAATTAGAAGCCAGTCAAACTCAAATAAAAAAAGGGCACCATTGCGGTGCCCTAAGTTAAGGGGGAGAATCGCTACTGCTAGAATCAATGATGAGTTTTATCTACCGGCAATGCCGTCAGAAAACCCGTCATTGAAGAGAGACGTACATGACGTGTACGTCGGGAGAGGGAACATTGACTTAATGGTTTTTGCAATAAAACCAGCTGCTTTATCAGCCGAGTCCGGCCACGATCGGTTTCAAGCACAAAACTGAATTGATAAATCCCGCTTGCCGTTGATGGCGCAATAAACAATGGCCACGCGAGCTCGACACAATCATCGCCGGGGTAGAAAATAATGTTGTGCATCCAGGCACCCACTTCTATCCCCGTATCTGACACCGACTCAAAATAGATTTTAAATCGTTCCAACAAATTTGGATCATTACGAGATACACGTATCCGAATTGACTGGTCTGCACCAATAACAAAAATTGCATTATCAATAAATTCTATATCAATGTCTTGTGAACAAGCTTCCATTCGATGCCTTGGTAATGACATTCCCATAATTATCTCCGTCAAATTGATGCGTCCATGCATCATCCACTACAAGGACATTTACTCCAGCAGTTACATGACCTGCATGCATATGATCCACATGTAAAACTCCTACCCCGCCTTCCAGTGTTCCATCGCTCTGGATAAAACTTCAGAATTGAACTCATGCGCAAACAGACCTAAGCCAATAATGCGTAAGCAATAGCACATAGCGTGCCAATAAATTTTTATTATTTAATTACAATGAGTTACAGAACAATTCTGCACCAAGAAGGACTGTCAGGGATGTTTTTTGTCGCCAATCCCCGACACGATATTGCCAGCAAGAACTATCTTATTGATAAATAATAAAATTACATGTCGCAGATCGACGACCGCCAATTATTATTTAAACAGGGAGGGTGTCAGATGATGTTTGCTCAACAGTTTATAAAATTCGGTTCGATTGCGGCCCGCCATACGTGCGGCCTGAGTCACATTGCCGTTGGTCAATTTGAGTAATTGCGAAAGATAATCCAGCTCAAACTGATTGCGCGCATCGCTGAACAAAGGAATTTCATTGCTCGGACTCCGTAACGCCCGCTGAACCAGACTGGCTGGGATCAGCGGCGTAGTGGACAAGACCGCGACTTGCTCGACGACGTTATATAACTGGCGGACATTCCCCGGCCATGACGCCGACAACAATAGTTCCACGGCCTCCTGCGAAAAGCTCATCGCTGGCCTGTCGGCGGTCTGACACAACTTATCCAGAAAATGATTCGCCAATAAGGCAATATCCTCGCGCCGTTGCGAAAGGGGCGGCATCTCAAGACTTACCACATTCAAGCGGTAATAAAGGTCTTCACGAAATTCTTTTTGGCGTACCCCCTCATTCAAATCTTTATGTGTAGCGGAGACAATACGCACGTCAATCGGATAACTTTCAGTTGAACCCACAGGCCGAACGACTCGCTCCTGCAACGTACGCAACAATTTTGACTGGAATGCCAGTGGCATATCGCCAACTTCATCAAAAAACAATGTACCGCCATTGGCAGCTCTGAATAAGCCATCGTGATCGCGGGTTGCTCCGGTAAATGATCCTTTCTTATGGCCGAAAAGTTCCGATTCCAAAAGATTTTCGGGTATTGCGCTACAATTAACCGCAACAAATGGGCCACGCGCCCGTGGGCTCGCCCGATGAATCGCACGCGCCAACAACTCCTTGCCTGTACCGCTCTCGCCATGAATAAAAACACTGGCATCACTGGCACCTACCAAACGAGCCTGATTTAAAATCTCTTCCATTACCGGGCTGCGAGTAAGAATCTCAGCACGCCATTCGGCAATATCACCCTCATCCGTGACCACCGAACCACCGCTCATTTTCAGGGCGCTTTCAACACGCTCAAGCAGCTCTTTGGGATCAAACGGCTTGGTCAGAAAACTGAACACCCCCTGCGTGGTCGCCGCAACCGCATCAGGAATCGTACCGTGAGCAGTTAACATGATTACCGGCAATGTCGGCGCCCGCTCATGAATTACCTTAAATAGGGACATGCCATCCATCCCGCCCATTCGTAAATCAGTAATCACCGCGGCTGGACGAAATGTGGGTAACCGAGCCAATGCTTCTTCACCACTCGTGGCGCAAGCAACTTTACAACCAACTGCCTCCAGTCGCATTGATAATAAACGCAGCAAACCACGATCATCATCCACCAGCAAAACTCGTTGACCCTGCATATTCATATCGCACCTACTGACCACGTTGAATGATACTTTGTTCGATTGACTTTATCGCTTTGAGCTTGTCCTCAAGCAAACGAACGGAATTTTGCATATCGCGGTTATTAACGCTAGCCTTTTCAAGCTGAATATTGCGATTATCCACCTCGGATAATAGCGACATAATCAGGCCCGCTGCCATTCTGTCACGCGGCACATCACCCGTATGAACGACCCAACGCACCAACTCGGCAGCACGCTTCTCATCACGCACCTGGACATTTCCTAATCGCAGCAAAAGCGCCAATTGCATCTGGTACTGAGGGCTGGATCTAAATCCAGGCAGTTTCTCCAGTGCATCAATCTTAGCCTTTTGTTGCGACAAGTCCCCATTCGTAATCAGAGTCAAGGTATCGCGCAATTGGATATCTACTGCGCGCGCCTGACGCTCAACTTCAGCCGAATCTTTGGTAACATCAGGACCGATAGGCACAAAACTCGTACATCCCGCACTCAGCAAGACGACAGCCGTTAACAATAACCGAGAACACAGCAATTTATACCTCATAGATTAACCTGTTCCAATATAGGCAGCCTAACAACAAAATGGGCGCCGGGTTGTTCACCATCGATAATTTCTATAACTCCCTGATGGGCAACCACAAATTCACGCGCGATAGATAATCCCAAACCTGTCCCCTTAACATGGCTGATGTATTCGCCGCTTCCCTGATAAAAAGGGTCGAATATTAAGTCCCGCTCATTCAAGGGAATTCCAGGACCATTGTCAATAACCTCGAATACGGCATCCCCACCCCGTTGAGTTAGGCGGATATCCAGCCTCGAATCAGCGGGCGCATATTTACAGGCATTAGCGATCAAATTATCAAAAATGGTCCGCAGTTTTTCCTGGTCCGCATAACACAACATCGGCTCAATAAAGGTTCTGACATCTACCCGTTTCGAGAACAATGAAATATTATGCTTATAAATAACATCATTGACCAGTTTATCTAACTGAAACCGAGATTTATTTAATTGAGTTTGTTGAACTTGCGCCACACTAAAGTGCAATAAACCCTCAATCAAGGATTGAAGCTGCAAACTGTTGTCACGAATAATATCCGATATTTCTTTTTGCTTGCCATTGAGGCTGCCTGCCACCCCGTCATGCAATAACTCCGCCCCCTCACGAATGTTGGTGAGCGGCGTTTTTAGCTCATGTGATATGTGCCGCAAAAACTTCAATTTTTGCTCTTCAACCTCAGTCAGCCGGATTCGCAACCAATCCAGGCGTTGCCCTAGCAGTTCAAAATCATAAGGCCCCTTCAATTTAATCGGGGCAGTTAATTCACCATCACCTAACTGTCTGATCGATGCATCGATTGCATGTATCGGACGGGTAATCAGGATGACCATCACTCCACCCAGCACAATGACGATTGGAATTAACAGCGCCCCTTGCCAGAAAGTGCTCTTCTGTAATCGCCTGGCTTCCGATTGAAGCGCCTCAACTTCTACATCAATGAGTTTAGTATTGTGTTGAAGAATCGCCTTTGCAGCATCACTCAGCTTGATAAAACTTGTTACCAGATGATTATCATTTTCCAGATTCGTCGTGGTCACCCGCAAATATAACTTGTCTTCCTCATGTTCCAGATTCTTCAATAAGTTTCGTTGAGATGGCTGCAAAACCATCCCCGCGAAAAGACGCATGGTTTCAGTAAATTTCTCGTGTTTTTCCTGGTAAGCAATAAAAAATGCAGGATCTCCTAATGCTTGATATTGTCGCGCGCTGCGCTCCATTGCCGTAATTTCCTCACCCAGCATCCGGGAGAACTGAGTGGCCTTGACTGCCTGCAACATTTGACGCTCGCTCATGTTGGCGAGGCGATCTACCGAATAGGCGAAATACAGAAATACGATCACCAGCGGAGTTATCACGAGCAGGAAACCCACCAATATCAATTGCGAGATAGATCGAGGTCTATACCAATTCACGAGGGTCGCTAACCAGGCACCAGCAAATGGTGGCTTAAAAGAGTTTAATCTCTGAAATTATTGAATTGCAGCGGCAATTCAAATTCGGTGGAACGTAACATTGCAATCACTCCCTGCAAATCGTCACGATTTTTACCACTGATTCTTACTTTATCGCCTTGAATTGATGCCTGCACTTTGCTTTTGGAATCCTTCACCATTTTACTGATGCGCTTACCAAGCTCGGCACTAATGCCTTGGCGCAATATAATCTGCTGCCGCGCCTCACGACCACTGATTTCCACCTCCTTGACGTCCAGACATCCCGTGTCAACACCACGTTTTGCCAGTTTGGTGCGAATAATATCCAGCATTTGTTGTAATTGGAATTCGCTTTGTGCAGTGAGATTGACTTGCGCTTCGACTCGCTCGTAACGGGCATTGCTGTCTTTAAAATCAAACCGTGTCCCAACTTCGCGATTGGCCTGATCCACTGCATTATCCACTTCATGCATGTTAACTTCTGAGACCACATCAAATGATGGCATTCCCTATCCCCCCTTATCCGGCCTGAATTCTATCATGCCATAGCCATCTCACCCCAATTAAGTCAACCGCCTAATAACATTACTATAATAATGTTATTAGGCGGTTTATCCACTACCAATTTCTCATTATATATCAATTGGTTAATCATGACCTCCAAATGCAAATTGAATCCATCCATAGACAAGAGACCCACCAGTTGCCAAGGTGGGTAAATGGACGAATTTCAAGGTACACTTTGATCAGTGAATTCGAATATAGGCTTGGCACCCACTCTAGATGAAAATGACTAATAATATCGCCCCACTCAGCCGTCATCGTCGGGAGCGGTTGCTTGATCAATATTTTGGCCAGGTACAAGCGGTCATTCTTAATCGCCAGCACCCGGTTAGCGGATTATTGCCCGCCAGTACTGCCAGCAACGCTCATGGCGATTATACCCATGCCTGGGTTCGAGATAATGTATACAGCATCCTTGCCGCGTGGGGACTTGCGCTGGCTTATCGTAAAGTCGAGAAAGAGGAAGGTCGTACTTATCTCCTGGAACAAAGCGTTGTCAAATTAATGCGCGGCCTGCTCATCTCGATGATGAAACAGGCAGACAAGGTTGAGGCATTCAAACAAGACCAAAATCCATTGAATGCCCTGCATGCTAAATATGACACCGTTACCGGGAATGCCGTTGTTAACGACCATGATTGGGGACATTTGCAACTCGACGCAACCTCACTCTACCTCCTGATGCTGGCACAAATGACCAGCTCGGGATTGCGGATCATCTTTACACTGGATGAAGTCGCCTTTATTCAAAATCTTGTTCACTATATAGGCCGTGCCTATCGTACTCCCGACTATGGTATCTGGGAGCGCGGCAACAAGATCAATCATGGCATCACTGAATTGAATGCCAGTTCCGTTGGCATGGCAAAATCGGCCCTAGAGGCAATTCGTGGCCTCAATTTGTTCGGAACTGAGGGTGGAATTGCCTCCGTCGTCCATGTGGTCTCCGATGAAATCGCACGTGCTAGAAGTACGCTAGCCTCACTCCTGCCTCGTGAATCAGGCTCCAAGGAGTGTGATGCTGCCATACTAAGCATTATTGGATTCCCTGGTTTTGCAGTTGAAGACACTGCTCTGGTCAAACGAACCAATGACAATGTCATCTCTAAACTGGAAGGATTATATGGCTGTAAGCGTTTCCTGCTCGATGGACATCAAACCGTACTAGAAGACACCAATCGCCTTCATTATGAAGCCAATGAACTACGGCATTTTTCAAACATTGAATCCGAATGGCCGTTGTTCTTCACCTATTTTGTGCTGAACGCACAATTTTCTGGTGATGCGGAAACTGCCACTAAATATATAGATAAGCTATCAGAACTCACTGTTTTGCGTGACGGCAATGCCTTACTGCCAGAATTATATTATGTGACCTCGGAGAATATCGATAAGGAAAGACACCAACCTCATAGCCAGAAACGACTACCTAACGAAAACATCCCACTGGTATGGGCGCAAAGCCTCTATTATCTCGGACTGATGATCAATGACAATTTGATAGATATTAATGACATCGATCCGTTGGGTCTGCATTACAAGATTGGGAACGAGCGATCGTTAACTGTGCAACTGGCCATAGTCTCCGAAACAGAATCTGTCCAGCGCAAGTTAATTGAGCACGGAATTGTTTCTCAGACGCTGGAACAGGTACGTCCCATCCAGATTCGACCCTCATCAGAACTGGCAGAGGCACTTTTCTATCTAGGAAAATGCGACAAACTTTCGCTTACCGGACGCCCCCCACGACGTATACGTAGCCTGACCACATCACAGGTATTCAGACTGCGTGATGAAACCATTATTTTCATCCCCGAGTTTATCAATCAAAGCGATTTTTATATCAATTATGACAATAAACTTCTTGTTGAACAGCTAAAAAATGAGCTTTTATATCACAAGCTGCATTGGACTCAGCCCGGCAAGCCGTTGTTAGTTATTTTGATAACAGAATCGATGATGCATAAAGAAGGTCAACAGGCGTTGATCGATCTGATGGAAGAACTGCAGCTGGGCGAGTGCAATGGCATACCCGTTAAAGTGGGGCGTCTTAATGAGCTGGTGCCGTCTACTGTCAGACGGCGGATGGATTACCTGGGAGACTATCATTTCAAAACACCGCCTCGCAGGGCTTCGCGTATCCCGCAATTTTGCCTGAAATGGGACAAAATCAAGACTCGTCCTGTCCCCACTTACCAGGAACGGATTATTGATCAGGAGTCCAGCTATGATGAACTGGTGACTCGTCTTGAGTATTCCGACAATCCCTATTTGCAGATCAAAATCCTAAGCCGGCTGGTTAAGCTCGTGGGATTGTCATTTGTCACATGTATTCAAAGTCAAGAAAGATCAATGACCGTCGTCGAACTCATCGACGAGTTATATTATCATTCCGCAATTAATCAGGTTTGGTCTGTTGTTCGCCAAGCGGCAGCATTACTAAAAAGATCCGACCCCAGCCTTGAAGATGCTGTGACTGAGCTGGTTGCCCGCCAGAAACAGGTTGCCGTCGGCCGTTCATATAATCCTGATGCGTTGATACGGGTGCCATTGCCCAATTCCGAAATTCTTCGGCGCATTGACTATTTGACAGGTAACGATGACCGAGAGAAAGTGCTCACCCAAGAGGTTCTTGTCCTGCTCGGAACGTTAATCAAGGCGAACCCTAGCCTGTTTTCCGGAATTCTAACCCTCCGAATTGGACATCTTATTGCATTGATCACCAATCAGATTTCAAATGATTACCATATTCCTCAGGACGAATCTTTTGAAATTTTATTACAACTCCGTCCCTCGGATATCCAAGCGAAATTACACAGCGTACTTTCCGCCTTTAAGGATCACAGCCTAGACCTGAGCCGCGCCGAATCTCTGCATTCAGAGGGTGCGGATGCCAAAGTTGTGCCGGTGATTTTCTCTAAAACCATCGATCCCAAAAACTATGGTGGTTACCCCAATTGGCGCGCCTGGCGTGAACATTCGGGCGTGTTATCAAGAGTGCCGGACAGCTTTTTTGCCCATATCTGGGATTTGCTTAGCCATTGTCAGGGGCTCGTCATCGGTGACCGCTTTGATCGCTTGAATCGGCTTGACTCCAGTCTACAGTCTGAAATGACCGCCAATGAGAAAAACTTTGCCCTGCATGTTGAACATGTACTCAACAAAATCCAGGCGCCG
This sequence comes from Gammaproteobacteria bacterium, assembly GCA_016200485.1. NCBI lineage: Bacteria > Pseudomonadati > Pseudomonadota > Gammaproteobacteria > Gammaproteobacteria bacterium. Next base: position 32,698 of record JACQEP010000020.1, on the reverse strand, counting down.
GAATATCGTTATTTAACGATTGAGGCTCTTTCTGCACTGCATTCAATTTTTGATGAGAATCCTTCTTTCCACATCAAAGATCATATCGTCATTGACGCCATGATCGGGCATGCAGTGAGGTTATCCTGGCTATCTCTGAACAAGTCGCATGAACGGACCTATGACCACCACCGTAGTGACGCCTGGAATGCCTTTTATAATCTGAGCCCGCATGAAGTCGCCGAAGCCATACTTAAGGCCTTGTTGTACCTCTTGCAGGCGGGTGGATCGACTGACGCAGTGACAGATGCCGTGGCTGCCGGCGCTCGGAGTTAGCCTAACAATACGCTGTGTTTTTTGATGAGTCCGGCGACACTCTTGCGCAAGGCAGCAACGACCTCTGCCTTTCCAGTCAGGCTTTCCCGTTGTGCCAATATATTCCACTGACCATAATGATGAATGACCTCGGATAAAAAACTTGAATCATCCCCAGTCATTCGCGTATTGGACTTCAATAAATATTCCAACTTGGCCAGTGCAACATAACTGACCTCGAACCCGCGATGGCCTTCCAAAAATGCCTCCAAATCGCGTTTATCTTCCGCATCCAGCACAGCACAACGCTCTATCGATGCCATCTTCGCAACAATATCCTGATCCAGGTCTTTTAGCGGCCCCATGAGGAGCCATGGGAGTTGCGCATCCATTTTTTTGGTAAGTCTGGCGACCATATCAATGCCTGCCTGAGTCAAGCCTTTTAAGAGCATCAGCGAATGGGTGCCGCTACTATGTTCGCGCGTCAACCCAATGCGAGCCACATAAAATCCGCAGCTTAGCCAAAAATCCAACAGTTCTGCTGTTGCACCAAAGCTTGCTCCAACAATATCCGCACCCCGAATCTTTGAATTTTCCTGGACAGCCTCGATCAACAGCCGCCCCATCCCACGCCGTCGCAAGGCAGGATGAACAGCAATGCGCATAATGCGCTGATAGCTTAACGTCGCCGCTTCTGGAAGCCCGCCATGTGCCGCCAATGATTGTGGTAATAAGTGACCGCGCGGCCGGCGAACACCAAGATATATCTGCTCGGCCAGTTGCGGATCGATATTACCCTCATCAGCCAGCAATACTGTACCCACTACATGTCCATCATAAGCTGCCAGAATGCCTGAGACGTTCGGGCCATCCAGTAGATTCAATAAATCATAAGGGCGAGTTCGATAATGCGCTGCTACCAATAGACCAAATAACTCAGATAACCGCGCCTCATCTGCAATGAGTTGCTCGCGATCCAATGGGATGACCGTACATTTATTTGAAGCAACCGCGTTCACCCGAGCCTCATCCACTGGTTCGGCATCCAGCAATAACATCTTAAAAACAAGATGTTCAACCGGATCGCCCATCGCCCAGCGGATCGGCGTTGTTAACCGTTGCAGCTTCCAATTCTGAAAGCGTTTATCTAACAAACAAAAAAACCGGGTAACGAATCCGCGTCCTGTACCCTCATAACCATGGACAGTGGATGTAAAGACAATTCTCGGATAACGTATCAATAATCTTTCCAGCATTTGTGCCGGAATGGCGGCGGCCTCATCGACCAGCAATAAATCTAACGGGTAGTTTCCTGAAGCAAGTTCGTCGGGAGCAACGAATTCGATATTGTCTTTCTCATCACCTGCATGTTTAAACACCGAGCCGACCGCATCCCGTCTTAGTCCGGTAACGACTATTTTTATTTTTTTATTCCGCTGTAACTGCGCTGCTGCAATCCCTAATGCTGCCGACTTTCCTCGCCCTCGATCGGCAATAATCACCAGTGGATAGGGCTTATCTGACTTCACCATGGCACAAATAGCCGTCACGGCTAAGTCTTGATCATTTGCAATCGGGTTTTGATCATGACCTAAGGTTCCATGAATAAATTTTGTCTCGATGCTTGGAAATGGCTGGCCTTGCTCAACGAGGTAAACAGAATCATCTTCGCGCAGAATATGGGCAATGCGGCGTACGAATCGTCCAGTAATCGTTTTTAGCCCATAGCCTGCGGGTAGAATTCGTACATATTCCGGATCTTTAAATTCCGGCCACGTTGCCAATGGCGGTACCAGCAGAACCAATAATCCACCGCCAATTACCACCCCTGCTGCGATCCCCAATGCATCAGGATCAAATCCCGCGTGCAGGTCATAAACCAAGGCGGAATATTCACGTCCCAGCAGTTTTTTCGCCCTGGTAGTGGGAATGATAGTGACTCCGTCTACGTCAACTTCATGCCCTAGCCATATCGCATCGGAATCTAACTGTGCCGCAAGCAATGTCTCCCGTGCGAGTTGGTGACACCACTCGGCCGCTCCGGAGATGACCAACGCCCGCCGCTGACGCATCTGCTGCGCCTGTAGCCGTAATACGCAGACAGCGGCTCGAAATTGGTCTAGATTGTGTCCATTTGCGGACATGCGATGAGATTCGTATTATGTTGAGAGTATTGAATTGGAATCATATCGCGCCATGGAACTTTTCGACAGCCATTGCCACATCGACGTGACCGAATTTGACGCGGATCGCGACGCCGTTCTGCAACGCAGTCGTGCCGCCGGGGTCACACGCATGTTGGTACCGGCGGTTACTGCCATTACCTGGCAATCCTTGCTCGACCTGTGCCGCCGTGAGCCGGACCTATATCCCGCCCTGGGACTACACCCCATCTACCTGGATGACCATCGGCCCGAACACATCACCACGCTGAAAAGCCTGTTAACTCAACAGCGTCCCGTTGCCGTCGGCGAGATCGGTTTGGACTATTTTGTGCAAACTCTGGATCGTCAGCGGCAACAGGAATTGTTCGAGGCCCAACTTAAGCTCGCTGCCGAATTTGAGTTACCGGTGATTTTGCATGTCCGTAAATCTCACGATACCGTACTCGCCACCCTGCGCCGCATCAAAGTTCCGGGCGGCATCGTCCACGCCTTCAATGGCAGCCTGCCCCAAGCGGATCAATACCAGGCATTAGGTTTTAAATTCGGCTTCGGCGGCACCCTCACCTATGAGCGCTCGACCACCATTCGCCAGCTTGCCCGTGACCTGCCACTGGAATCCATCGTCCTCGAGACTGACGCCCCGGACATGGCAGTCGCTGCCCACCGCGGCGAGCGCAACAGCCCCGAATACCTGCCCGACTGCTTGGCCGCCCTGGCCGCAGTGCGCAGGGAAAATCAGGAGGTCATCGCCCGCGAGACCACCGGCAATGCCTGTCAAGTACTCCGCTTGCCTAAGGTATAATGCGGCTTTTAGCCGAGCCCTTACATGTCCAGCTGCGACTTCGACGAACGCTTCAGCGGCATTCAGCGCCTCTACGGCACCGAGCCCACCGCGATCATCCGCAATCTGCATATCTGCGTCGTTGGCCTCGGTGGCGTTGGCTCATGGGTCGTTGAGGCCTTGGCCCGCACCGGCGTTGGCACGTTGACCCTGATCGACTTCGACGTCATCCGCCCCGGCAATACCAATCGGCAGCTGCATACCGTTACCAGCAATCTGGGTAAAAAGAAATTTCAGGCCATGGTTGAGCGTGTGCATGACATCAATCCCGCTGCTATCTGCCATGGCATTGATGATTTTGTGACCTTACCCAACCTGCCCGATTATTTAGCCAAGGAACGCGGCTATGATTATGTCATCGATGCCATCGACAGCATCAAATTCAAAGCCGCGATGATCAATCATTGCCGCCGCAACAAGATTCCGATCGTCACTACCGGTGGCGCGGGTGGCCTCAATGATCCGACCATGATTCAGGTGGCTGATCTCAGCAAAACCTACAACGACCCGCTCGCCGCCAAGGTACGTTCCACCTTGCGCAAGGATTACGGCTTTAGTCGTGACCGCAGCTTCGGCGTCGAATGTGTCTTTTCCAGTCAGCAACAGGTTTATCCCAAACCCGATGGCACCGTCAGTCAGCAAAAACCCGGCATCCATGGTGTCTCGCTCGATTGCCGCTTTGGTTACGGCTCTGCGACCTTTGTCACTGCCAACTTTGGTTTTGTTGCCGCATCACGCGCCATCAATAAAACATTACACAAGCGCCTCGCCGCCAAATAATCCATGGCTGATATCCTGCTTACCACGCTCAACGCGCGTTACATCCACTCGTCACTCGGTCTGCGTTATCTCCTTGTAAACCTTGGTGAACTACGCCATCGTGCCAAGCTAATCGAATATACGATTGAAGGCCAGCCCCTAGAGATCGTCGAATCGCTGCTCAGCCATCAACCGATGATCATCGGCTTTGGTGTTTACATCTGGAATGTCGAGCAGATCACCAAAGTTATTGCCCTACTCAAACAAGTCGCACCGGAGATCATTATTGTTATTGGCGGCCCCGAAGTCAGTCATGAGTGGGATGAACAACACGTCGTGCGGCTCAGCGACTATCTCATCACAGGTATGGCCGACCAGCGTTTCGCCCAACTTTGCCAGAAACTGCTCAACGGCGAACGGCCCAGCGAAAAAATCATGCATGCCGATGTCGTGCCACTATCAGAGATTGCATTGCCCTATGATTTTTATACTGACGAGGATATCGCTCATCGCATACTTTATGTCGAAGCCTCACGAGGCTGCCCGTTCAAGTGTGAATTTTGCCTCTCGGCGCTCGACAAGACCGCATGGGCCTTCGATCTTGATGCCTTCCTCGGTGAAATGGATAAGCTCTACCAACGCGGCGCCCGCCATTTTAAATTCGTCGATCGCACCTTCAACCTGAAAATCGACCACAGCGCAAAGATTTTGGAATTTTTTCTTGAGCGCCTCGACGAAAAATTATTTTTGCATTTTGAATTGATTCCCGATCACCTGCCGGATCGCCTTAAAACACTTATCGCCCGTTTCCCGAACGGTAGCCTGCAATTCGAAATCGGCATCCAATCCTTCAACCCGGAAGTGCAAAAACTCATCAGCCGCAAGCAGGACAACGCCAAAAGCTGCGACAACCTAATATGGCTGCGGCAGCAGTCACACGCGCATTTGCACACGGATTTGATTATCGGGTTACCCGGCGAGACACTGGAAAGTTTAGCCGCTGGCTTTAACGAACTCATCGCCCTCGACCCACATGAAATCCAGGTCGGCATTTTAAAACGCCTGCGCGGCATGCCTCTATGGCGCCATGAAAACGAATTCGCGCTACGTTTTAACCCGGCACCACCCTACAACATCCTCAGCACCCGTGACATCGACTTCAGCACCATGCTGCGGCTCAATCGTTTTGCCCGCTTTTGGGACTTGATCGTTAACTCCGGCCACTTTAGTCACACGCGATCGTTAATTCTTGGAGATAAACCATTCGAGCAATTTCTGACCTTAAGCGACTGGCTCTACGCCCGGCTCCAACAAACACACAAGATCGCTCTCAAGCGATTGTTTGATTTGCTTTATCTCGCCTTAACAGACATTTTTGGACATGATGCAGAGCGCGCTCGGGAAGTGTTATTACAAGACTACGCACAATCTGGCCAGAAAGGACGACCTGAGTTTGGGGTTGAGACGAGTACCAAGGAAATTAATCACTCAACAGGCGCCAATCGGCGACAGCGTCGGCATCAATAATTGCGCGAACGATGCGGTTCGTACCTCACCACATCCTACTTCGAACATCAATCGTACTCGTTATTCTCTAGATTCCAGTATAAACTATATATTTTTTCAGCGATCTTCGAAGCAGTTTTTCGTCTTATTTTGCACAGGGTTTGCTCAATGGAGCTGCGTATTACATTTCCATATGGATCAATTAAAGTGGGATATTTTGTTATTTCATCTTTAATACTTTGCCAGTCATTACGAAGTTCCTGCGGTAATTCTACAGGCGTTAGTGGCTGAATAATTCTCCACACGCGGAGTAACCTCTCATTTACCGGTCCGGGCGCTACAGCCAATTCTTTAACTACTTGACTAAGTAGACCTCTTGCAGATGCGTATTGAATGTTCATGTTCATCCCCCATTCATTCCCTGTACAACGCCTAATGTAGGATGCGGTGAACGCAGTGAACCGCATCGCTCGCGTTACTCCCGGACATTGACATTACTCGCTCCACCTCCGCCCCAATCAATCGGACACTTACCCTGCTGCACATAACGGTGAAAACTGGAATATGGCCAATCGGCCACGCGTGCGGCGTGACCGTGTTTCACCGGATTCCAATGAATATAATCGATATGCCGGGCGAGATCTTCCTCGTCCCGGATAAGATGCTCCCAAAACCGGCGTTGCCATATCCCCCGCTCACCACGCTTGGCGCGGCTATCTGATCGCCGTTCTGTACTTGCCAACATTCGGGAAAAACTCGCTTTGATCAACCCCCATCGCATCGAATAATCGGCATCGTCTGGCGGCAAGGTCCACACACAATGAATATGATCGGGCAAGATTACGACGGCATCCATCTGGAACGGATGGTTCGTTTGAATTTCGCTGAAGGCCAAACGCAATTGGTCCACTTTTTCAACCAGCAATCGGTTTCCACGCCGCTCAGCAAGTCCAACGGTAAAAAACCATGTGGCTCCGGGATATCTGACGCGGCGATATTCGGTCAATTCGTTTCCTTTCGTCGCGATTGATGCGGTTCACTTACGTTCACCACATCCTACAATATCTTCGCGAACGATGCGGTTCGTACCTCACCGCATCCTACATTTTTTTAACTGAAGAAGAATATTTTGGTCGGGCATGCAGGATTTGAACCTGCGACCCCCAGCACCCCATGCTGGTGCGCTACCAGACTGCGCTAATGCCCGTAAGATGAAAGCAGAGGATAAGGAAGCCCGCCGTTGGGATGCGGCGGGCGCCATATCTTAATCGAATAGCCTGTCCTTTACCAGTTCAGACTTTCAGGAGGGACAGTACGTCTTCCAGTTCGCGACGCAACTGCTGAATCAACTGTGCGTTGTGACCTGGCCCGCTCGTGCTCGTCATAGGCGCTTCAACCTTGACTGCAACGGTAGGTTGCTCGATCCCGGTCAGACGCTGACGGGCGCCGCCGATGGTGAACCCTTCATCGTACAGCAAGGTACGAATCTGACGGATCATGAGCACATCGTGGCGCTGATAGTAACGACGGTTACCGCGCCGCTTGAGCGGCTTCAACTGCGGGAATTCCTGCTCCCAATAGCGCAACACGTGGGGTTTGACCCCGCACAGTTCGCTGACTTCTCCGATCGTAAAATAACGTTTGGCAGGAATTTCCGGTAGTTCGTTATTGTTCCCTGCTTCCAGCATATGCTTCTACTCTGGCCTTCAATTTTTGCCCTGGATGAAAGGTTACCACCCGCCGTGCGGTGATGGGAATCTCTTCCCCGGTTTTAGGATTACGCCCCGGGCGTTCCTTTTTGTCGCGGAGGTTGAAATTGCCAAATCCGGAAAGTTTGACCTGACGGCCATTTTCGAGGGCCTTTCGAACTTCCTCGAAGAACATCTCCACCAATTCCTTGGCTTCCCGCTTGTTTAAGCCCAGTTCCTCGAACAGCTTTTCAGCCATCTCAGCTTTTGTCAGTGCCATGGGTTTACTCTCTCAGCGAAGCATTTAGTTGTTGTTTAAGCTGCTGTACGACCTGCTCAATCACCTTCTCAACCTTATTATCGGTGAGGGTGGCCGCAGTATCCTGCAAGGTAAGGCTCAATGCAAGACTTTTTCGTCCAGATTCAATCCCTTTGCCACGATATACATCAAACAACTCTAAGTTTGCCAGATATTGCCCTGCTGCTGCAACGATTGTTTCTCGAACTCGTTGCGCCGTTACAGGTTCCTCGAGCACTATTGCCAAATCCCTGTTAACGGATGGGTATTTGGACGACTCGGTAAACCGCGGCAAACTGCGAACCATGATCGAAGAATAAGCGATTTCGAATAAAAATACTGCGCCTTCAATCCCCAGTTGATTCTGAACATTCGGGTTTAAGGCACCGACCCAACCGATCGCCTCCCCCCGCTTGTTTTTGATGACAGCGGCTTGACCTGGGTGCAGTGAAGGGTGTTGATCCTCACTCTCGAAGATAAATTCACCCTGTCTCCCCGTCAATCCTATCAACGCTTCTATATCGGCCTTAGCATCAAAAAAATCAACAGTACGTGGTGCCAATCCCCACTGCAACGGGTGCGCAGCGCCCCACAGCAAGCCAGAGACCACCTTTTTCTCAATATACTCATCACGCTGAGATGAGTACTTAACACCAATCTCAAAAATTCGGCAGCTGCTTTGCTGTCGATTCATGTTATAGATCAACGTTTGCAACAACCCCGGCCAAAGGCTGGGGCGCATCACGGCCATATCTGCCGAAATCGGATTCATCAATGAGATCGGCTGCTCACCAGGATTTAATAGCGCCGCCAGCTTGGGATCGACAAAACTGTAAGTCACCGCTTCTTGATAACCACGATCCAAAAGTAACTGCAGAATTCGGCTTTGCGGCAGATTTTCTTCTATTGGGAGCTGTGTACACATCTCCGCCTGAGGCAGGATAGGCGGGATATTGGTATAACCATAGATGCGCCCGATCTCCTCGATCAAATCAATCTCGGTAGTGATATCAAAACGAAAACTGGGAGGGGTTACGATCCAAGACTTGCCCTGCTCGCGCACTTTCATTCCCAACATAGAAAGCATCTCGGTGATTTTTTTGGGCGCAATGTCAATTCCCAGCAGGCGTCTGACACGATCTGCACGCAAGGTAATCGATGTCCGCTCCGGCATGTGCTCTCCGCTCTTGGCTTCGATCAGAGGCCCAGGCTTGCCGCCCACGATCTGTACCAACAACTCGGTGGCTCGTTTCATGGCCTTGACCGGCAATTCAGGGTCCACGCCGCGCTCAAAACGCATCGAGGAATCTGTATTCAATCCATAACGACGGGCTCGTCCACTTATCGCCTCAGGACGGAAAAAGGCGCTCTCGAGAAATATATCGCAGGTTTCATCACCTACGGCCGAAGCATCGCCGCCCATGATGCCCGCCATGGCGACGGGGACCTGATCATCGGCAATCACCAGCACATCGGGCGCCAACTCAACCTCACGACCATCCAGCAGTTTCAGCTTCTCGCCCGCTTGCGCCATCCGTATCTTGATGCCGCCCCGTAATTTCTGCAAATCGAAGGCATGCATCGGCTGACCATATTCGATCATCACATAATTGGTCACATCCACCACGGCGCTGACACTGCGTAAACCACAGCGGCGCAAACGCTCCTTCATCCACATCGGGGTTTGCACTTTGGGATAGATGTCACGGATGATGCGGCCGATGTAACGCGGGCAAGCCTCTGGGGCCTCTAGTGAGATCGGGAAGGTGTCATGAGTCTTGATAACCACATTCCCCTGGTCGGGCTCGACCAACGAATTACCATTGGCCACCGACACTTCACGGGCAATCCCGCGAATACTCAGGCAATCGCCGCGATTCGGCGTCAGACCAATTTCGATTGCCGCGTCATCCAATTGCAGATACTCGCGGATGTCAGTACCGGCTGCGACGTCTTCCGGCAATATCATCAAACCAGCAGCTTGTTCGGCCAAACCCAGTTCTTTGGCGGAACACAACATACCGTACGATTCCACCCCCCGCAGTTTAGCGCGAGTGATTTTAAGATCATTGGGCAATTCAGCGCCGACCAGCGCCGTCGGTACCCGCAACCCGGGGGCGACATTGGGAGCACCACAAACAATAGTCAGCGATTCCGCTTGCCCCACATTGACCTGACAGACACGCAATTTGTCGGCATCGGGATGCGGATCGACTTTGAGCACCTCACCCACCACCACATGACTGAAAGGTGGTGCTGCCGGTTCAACGGCATCGACCTCCAAACCCGCCATCGTGAGTTGATGCGCCAGTGTCTCTCTATCGACACCGGGATCAATCCATTCCCGCAACCAACGTTCGCTAAACTTCATTTTCCAGAACCTATTTTGACGGTGGTATTACTGACTCTTGGTAAAAAACCTAAAAATCCAACGCGGACGAGCGCATGGATGCGCGAGGTAGGGCAACGCATGGAGCAGTTGCCGAGGCGCAAAGACGCAGAGGAATACGAGAAAAAACATTCGCTATCAACTCTCCGGCTACTCATTGATCTTCGTAGGCCTTTGGGCATCACTTTGGCATATTTTAAATGCCAGGCTAATAGCAGCGTTAATTTTTGCTTTTCTCCGCGTCTCTGCGCCTCGGCAACTGCTCCATGCGTTGCCCTACCTCGCGCATCCATGCGCTCGTCCGCGTTGGATTTTTGTATTCTCAAGTTAACGAAACTGCCGCAAAAAGCGAAGATCGTTTTCGAAAAATAATCGCAAATCATTGACGCCATAGCGCAACATCGTTAACCGCTCGACGCCCATACCAAAGGCAAAGCCGGTATAAGCTTCGCTATCGATACCGACATTGGCGAAGACTTGCGGATGGATCATGCCGCAACCCAGCACTTCCAGCCAGCCGGTATTTTTACAAACACGGCAGCCCTTACCTTGACAGATGACGCACTGAATATCGGCCTCAGCTGAAGGTTCGGTAAATGGAAAATATGACGGACGAAAACGAATCTTCAAATCCTGTTCGAAAAAGTTGCGCAGAAAGTCATGCAGCAAACCTTTCAGGTGGGCAAAGGTAACGTTCTCATCGACCATGAAACCTTCGACTTGATGGAACATCGGGGTATGTGTCACGTCAGAATCACAACGATAAACCCGCCCCGGCGCGATCACGCGTAACGGTGGCGGATTATTTTGCATTATGCGAATCTGAACTGGGGATGTGTGAGTACGCAGCAAGATACCGGGCCTGACATAAAAGGTATCATGCATCGCCCGCGCCGGATGATTTTCTGGAATATTAAGCGCAGTGAAATTGTGAAAATCGGTTTCGATCTCCGGTCCCTCGGCCACCTTGAAACCAATACGCGTGAAATATTCTTCAATTCGTTGCAAGGTGCGCGTGACAGGATGCAGGCCCCCGGTTTCCTGGCCGCGCCCCGGTAAGGTCACATCAATCTTTTCCTTATGCAATCGCGTCGCGAGCGCTGCCATTTCCAACACCGTGCGCCGCTGATTAAGCTGAGCCTGTAGCGCCTCTTTGGCCTCGTTCACTGCCTGGCCAATCTTGGGCCGTTCGTTGGCTGGCAAATCACCCAATTGTTTTAAATATTGGGTTAACTCCCCTTTTTTGCCCAGAAATTGCACCCGGATTTGATCCAAGGCCGCCAAATCACTGGCTGCACTAACCGCTCTACTGGCCTCATTGAGGAGTGTTGTTAAATCCTGCACTGGTGCTCCTTATCCCGGAACGATGGCTAATGACTTTACATGCCGCATTATATCGGCCGCTTCATTAAACTAAAAAGGGGAAGGCCCAGCCTTCCCCTTTGCAAACCTCTATCCCCTTACGCCCACGATGACATCCATCGCCAGGCGCTCAAGGGCCTGGATTACAGGCAGGCCTTGGCCTTTTCTACCAGGGCGCTGAAGGCGGCTTTATCGAACACCGCCAGATCAGCGAGGATCTTGCGGTCGATTTCGATAGCGGCCTTCTTCAAACCGTTAATCATGCGGCTATAGGTAAGACCGCACTCACGCGCACCGGCGTTGATACGGGCGATCCACAGCGCACGGAACTGACGCTTCCTCTGACGGCGGTCACGATAGGCATATTGACCTGCCTTCATGACGGCCTGAACAGCGACGCGATAAACATTCTTGCGACGACCTTTGTAACCCTTGGCCTGAGCGATCACCTTCTTGTGACGCGCACGCGCAGTTACACCACGTTTAACTCTTGGCATGACTCTTTACTCCTGAACTCGCTTAAGCGTACGGTAACATTTGACGAACGGACGGCGTATCCACCTTGGCAATCAGCGCGGGGCTGCGCAGGTGACGTTTACGCTTGGTGCTCTTCTTCGTCAGAATGTGATTGCGATATCCCTGACGGCATTTGAACCGTCCAGAGGCATTCGCCTTAAACCGCTTTGCTGCGGATCGATTTGATTTCAGTTTTGGCATTTTTATTTCTCCAACTTCATTAAAGTTAAATCGACGTCAGTGGTAAGTTCGCCTAAGCGACCTTTTTCTTGGGTGCCAACACCATGACCATTTGCCGTCCTTCCATTTTTGGAAACTGCTCGACCTGACCAACTTCAGCGAGATCAGCCTCTATTCGCTTCAACAGATGCATACCTAATTCCTGGTGAGCCATTTCGCGCCCACGATAACGCAAGGTAATTTTTGCCTTGTCGCCATCGCTAAGAAAACGAATCAGATTACGTAACTTCACCTGATAATCACCTTCTTCAGTACCGGGACGAAACTTCACCTCTTTGATCTGGATCTGTTTCTGCTTTCGTTTTGCCGCATGTTTTTTCTTGCTCTCTTCGAACAAGTATTTGCCGTAGTCCATGACCCGGCACACAGGCGGCTTCGATGTGGGTGCCACTTCCACTAAGTCCAACTCTGCTTCAACTGCTAATTGCAAAGCCTTCTCGACGGACAACACCCCCACCATATTCCCATCAGCACCAATGACACGAACTTCTGGCACGTTGATTTCGTCATTGACGCGAGCCTTTTTTTCCACAGTTATACTTATTCCTCCAAAATTCAATCTTTGCCGCGACGCGCAACTTCGGCGTTGAGATGTTCAAGCAAGGCATTTATTGTCATGCTGCCAAGATCTTCGCCACGGCGCGTCCGCACCGATACACTCCGCTGCTCCACTTCTCGATCCCCGAGGACCAGCAGGTAGGGCACTTTCTGCAATGTATGTTCGCGAATTTTAAAGCCTATTTTCTCATTTCTCAAGTCCGTTCTGGCTTTGAGGCCATTTTGGTTGAGAATTTGGGCTAATTCCTTGGCAAAAGGGTCATGGCGCTCGGTAATGGTCATGACCACCACCTGGGTCGGCGCCAGCCATAACGGGAAGGCCCCGGCATAATGTTCGATCAAAATCCCGATGAACCGCTCCAGCGAACCGAGGATGGCCCGGTGCAGCATCACCGGCACGGCGCGGCCACTTTCTTCGGTGACATACTCGGCATCCAGACGCCCCGGCATATTGAAATCGACCTGGATAGTGCCGCATTGCCAGACGCGACCGAGGCAATCCTTTAATGAAAATTCAATTTTTGGACCGTAGAAAGCACCTTCACCAGGTTGAAGATCCCATTCCAACCCTTTGTCATTTAAAGCTTTTTCCAGTGCGTGCTCGGCTTTATCCCAGACCTCATCCGCACCTACGCGCTTCTCGGGACGGGTCGACAGTTTGATCAGGACATCAGTAAATCCGAAGTCGGCATAGGTATCGAACAGCAGGTCGATGAAGCTTGAGACCTCGCTCTGGATCTGGTTCTCGGTACAGAAGATATGGGCGTCGTCCTGGGTAAAGCCACGCACCCGCATCAGACCATGGAGGGTACCGGAGGGCTCGTTGCGGTGACAGGAGCCAAATTCGGCCAGGCGCAGGGGCAGGTCGCGGTAACTCTTCAAACCCTGGTTAAAAATCTGGATGTGGCAGGGGCAATTCATCGGTTTGATGGCGAACATCCGTTTTTCGGACTCGGTGACGAACATGCCGTCACGAAATTTCTCCCAATGCCCAGACTTTTCCCACAAGGACCGGTCGACGATGGTCGGGGTCCGCACTTCCTGATAGCCGTGATTACGCAGTTTGTGGCGTATGTATTGCTCTATCTCCTGGTAGACGCGCCAGCCGTTGTCATGCCAGAACACCATCCCCGGCGCCTCTTCCTGGGTATGGAACAGGCCCAGCTGCTTGGCCAGGCGGCGATGGTCGCGCTTTTCGGCCTCTTCCAGACGCTGCAAATAGGCGCTCAGGTCCTTTTTGCTGGTCCAGGAGGTGCCGTAGACGCGCTGCAACATCTCGTTATTGGAATCGCCGCGCCAGTAGGCTCCGGCCAACTTCATCAGCTTGAAGGCCTTGAGCTTGCCGGTGCTGGGCACATGCGGGCCACGACAGAGATCGATGAAATCACCTTGACGATAAAGTGACAGCTGCTCGCCATGGGGAATATCTTCAATGATGCGGGCCTTGTATTCCTCGCCCAGTTCGCGGAAGAATTTGATGGCGTCTTCACGTGACAGCACCGAACGCTCGACCGGGATATCTTTCTCGGCCAGCTCGATCATACGCTGTTCGATCTTGGCCATGTCCTCGGGGCTAAAACCCGGCGGATAGGCAAAATCATAAAAGAAACCGTCCTCGATCACCGGGCCGATAGTCACCTGAGCCTCAGGAAAGAGCTGTTTGACTGCCTGCGCCAGCAGGTGGGCGGTGGAATGGCGAATGACCTCCAGCCCCTCGGCATCGCGCTCGGTGACGATGGCGAGCTTGGCGTCGGTCTCGATCTTGTAAGAGGTATCGACCAGCTTGCCGTCGACCTTGCCCGCGAGGGCGGCCTTGGCCAAACCGGCACCAATATTGGCCGCAACCTCGTGTACGGTTACAGCGTGATCAAACGTTCTTTGGCTACCATCCGGCAAGGTTATGACTGGCATATGTCGTGTCCTGATTACCCGGTTCAAACAAAAACACCGCGACGGGCGCGGTGTTTTGAATAATGGTAGGCGCGATTGGACTCGAACCAACGACCCCCACCATGTCAAGGTGGTGCTCTAACCAGCTGAGCTACGCGCCTGTAAAGCGCAGTAATCTAACGATTATCGGGCCATATTGCAAGGGCTATCTCACTACGCGAGATCCAGGATCCAACGCGGAGGCACAGAGGCGCAAAGAAAAGCTATTCCCAAGCAGCACAAACCATTCTCAGACTGCCGCGAAAGCTCGAAGCTGCCCTACCATCTCTATATTGGTTTTCTCCGCGCCTCTGTGCCTCCGCGTTGGATTTTTAGCTCTCATCTCATCCCACCCCGTGCGGCGCCAGCCCCATCGCCCGCTCCTGGATTTTTCTGATTTCATCCCGCACCCGCGCCGCCTCTTCAAACTCCAGATCCTGGGCATGTTTGAACATCTGTTGTTCGAGCTGTTTGATCTTTTTATTGAGCTGTTCGCCAGACAGCCCCGCGTACGCGGCCACTTCCTCCGCCACCTTGGCGAATTGGCGGGGATCGCCGGGGATGTGTGAATAGGCGCCCTCCATGACGTCGCTGACTTTGCGCTGTATGCTCGTGGGCGTGATGCCGTGTTCCTGGTTGTAGGCTTGCTGTTTGCGGCGGCGGCGATCGGTTTCATCAATAGCGCGCTGCATCGAGCCGGTCATCTTGTCGGCATATAAAATCGCCCGGCCATTGATATTACGCGCGGCGCGGCCGATGGTTTGAATCAACGACCGATCCGAACGCAGAAAGCCTTCCTTGTCGGCATCGAGGATCGCGACCAATGAAACCTCTGGAATGTCCAAACCTTCACGCAACAGGTTGATACCAACCAGGACATCAAACTCGCCCAAACGAAAATCGCGGAGAATTTCGACACGCTCAACGGTATCGATGTCGGAATGCAGATAGCGCACTCGTACGCCATGCTCATCCAGATATTCGGTCAAGTCCTCGGCCATGCGTTTGGTGAGCGTGGTCACCAGGACCCGCTCATTCACCTTGGTACGCTTATGTGCCTCAGATAAAAGATCATCCACTTGCGTCGCCACTGGTCGAATTTCGATTTCAGGATCGACCAATCCGGTAGGACGCACCACCTGTTCAGCCACTTGATCGGCATGTTGCTGCTCATATGACCCCGGCGTGGCGGAAACATAAATCGTTTGCGGCGACAGTTTTTCAAACTCATCAAATTTGAGCGGCCGGTTATCCAGTGCCGACGGTAAACGAAAACCGTATTCGACGAGTGTTTCTTTACGCGAGCGGTCGCCCTTATACATTGCACCTATTTGCGGCACGGTAACGTGGCTTTCATCAATCACCAGCACTGCATCTTTGGGCAGATATTCAAATAAGGTCGGTGGCGGCTCTCCTGTCTCGCGGCCAGACAAATACCGGGAATAGTTTTCAATGCCTGAGCAATAACCCAACTCCAGCATCATCTCGATATCAAAAATGGTGCGTTGCTCCAGCCGCTGGGCTTCCAGCAATTTGTTGGCATCGCGCAACAGATTCAGACGCTCGCGCAATTCATCCTTGATCTTTTCGATGGCCGCCAGAATCGTCTCACGCGGCGTGACATAGTGCGATTTCGGGAAGATGGTCACCCGCGGCACACGTTTAATCACCTCGCCGGTGAGGGGATCAAAATGGGCAAGCGATTCGATTTCATCATCGAACAACTCCACCCGAACCGCCTCGCGATCGGATTCCGCCGGGAAGATATCGATGATCTCACCACGGACACGATAGGTAGCGCGTACCAGATCAATATCGTTGCGCGTGTATTGCAAATCCGCCAACCGCCGTAGAATCTGGCGCTGATCCGCCTTGTCGCCACGCGACAAATGCAACACCATACTCAAATAGGCGCGCGGATCACCCAAACCATAAATCGCCGACACACTGGCGACGATGACGGTGTCGCGCCGCTCCAGGATCGCCTTGGTGGCGGAGAGCCGCATCTGCTCGATATGTTGATTGATGGCCGAATCCTTCTCAATGAAGGTATCGGTCGATGGCACATAGGCCTCGGGTTGGTAATAATCGTAGTAAGAAACGAAATACTCAACGGCATTTTCCGGAAAGAAGTCTTTCATTTCGCCGTAAAGCTGTGCCGCCAGCGTCTTGTTGGGCGCCAGCACCAGCGCCGGCCGCTGAATTTGATTGATGACATTGGCGATGGTGTAGGTCTTGCCCGAGCCCGTCACCCCCAGCAAGACCTGATGCGCCAGCCCATCCTGCAAACCTTCAGTCAGGGTCGCTATCGTCGTGGGCTGGTCACCGGAGGGTTGGAACGGGGAACGTAATTTAAAAAGCTGAGTCATTGCGCTTATTGCTACCTGCCCGCGGCACGGCAACCTCATTGATAACGCGTGAAATAACCGATAATTATACTTTAAATCCCGATGTTCGCGCCCTGGAATTGACCTTTTAAGGCTATTGAGATAACAATCCCCACCCTAGCACTCAGTTATTAACCTACGGACAAGGGCGTGAACCTGGAAACCGAGCAGAACCAGCATGCGGCATTGATCAAAGCATTACACGCATTGTTGCCCAAAGAAGCGGTACTCACTGACCCTGAGGATTTGCGCCCATTCGAGTGCGACGCGCTCTCGGTCTATCGTCGTTTGCCGAGGGTGGTGGTACTACCGGAAACCGTGGCTCAGGTGCAAACCATCATGCGCTTGTGTCATGCAGCACATGTACCCGTCATTGCGCGTGGCGCGGGCACGGGATTGTCAGGCGGTGCCCTGCCCCGCGAGGATGCCGTGTTGCTGAGTCTGGCCAAATTCAAACACATCATTAGTATTGATCCCACCAACACCCTCGCCACGGTCGAACCTGGGGTCCGCAATCTTGCCATCTCCGAGGCCGCTGCGCCGCACAACCTTTATTACGCACCTGATCCGTCATCACAAATTGCCTGCACCATCGGCGGTAATGTCGCGGAAAACTCGGGGGGTGTGCATTGTTTGAAATACGGTCTGACGGTACACAATGTCTTGCAACTTAAAATTGTGACTGTCGACGGCGAATTACTCACCATTGGCAGTGAAGCGCTGGACTCTCCAGGTTACGACGTATTGGCGCTGATGACCGGCTCCGAAGGCATGCTCGGTGTGATTGTGGAAGTCACTGTCAAATTATTACCCCGGCCTGAACGCGCGCAGGTCATATTGGCAGCGTTTGATAACATCGCCAAGGCTGGCGAGGCCGTAGGTGCGATCATTGCCGCCGGAATCATTCCTGCGGGATTGGAAATGATGGACCGGCTGGCGATTCAAGCCGCAGAAGATTTCGTCCATGCCAGTTATCCGCGCGATGCTGAGGCTATTCTGCTTTGCGAACTCGATGGCACCAATGCCGAAGTCTCGGAACACATCATGGCCGTGCGCAATGTGCTTAACCAAAGTGGCGCTACCGAAGTACGCACCGCGCGTGACGAAACCGAGCGTCAGATATTCTGGAAGGGTCGCAAATCCGCCTTCCCCGCCGTTGGCCGCATCTCTCCGGATTATTACTGCATGGATGGCACCATTCCTCGCCGCGAATTGCCCAAGGTGTTACAAAGCATCAGCGAATTATCCAGAGAATATGGCTTGGCGGTCGCCAACGTCTTTCATGCAGGCGATGGCAACTTGCATCCTTTGATTTTGTTTGATGCCAATCGTCCGGGCGAATTGGCGCGTACTGAGGAGTTTGGTCACCGCATCCTTGAACTCTGCGTCGAAGTCGGCGGCACCATTACCGGCGAACATGGCGTTGGCATCGAGAAAATCGATCAAATGTGCGTGCAGTTTCGCCGCGCTGAACTGGCGCAGTTTCATGCGGTCAAGGCTGCTTTCGATCCTGAAGGTTTGCTCAATCCCGGCAAAGCCGTACCCACCCTGCACCGCTGTGCCGAATTTGGCGCCATGCATGTGCATCACGGCCAGTTAAAACATCCTGAATTGGAGCGCTTATGATGGCCGATTTCAGCATCAGCGAACTGTTACAAACCCAGGTTCAGATAGGTATAGAACAAAAACAACCACTGCGCATCGTAGGCAGTGGCAGCAAAACATTCCTTGGCCGCGAATCTTACGGAGAACCCATCAATGTAAGCAACCATCGCGGCATTATTGATTACGACCCGCGCGAATTGGTGTTAACGGCGCGCAGTGGCGCACTGCTCTCAGAAATCGAGCGTACCCTCGCCGAATCAAATCAGATGCTGGCCTTTGAGCCACCTTACTTCGGTAACAACGCAACGCTCGGCGGCACCATTGCCAGCGACCTCTCCGGACCACGTCGCCCTTATGCTGGCTCAGGCCGCGACTATGTGCTTGGCTGCAAAATTCTAAACGGTAAAGCTGAAATTCTACAGTTTGGCGGCAAGGTGATGAAAAACGTTGCCGGATATGATCTCTCTCGCCTGATGGCAGGTGCCTTTGGTACGCTTGGCATCCTGCTTGAAATCAGTCTCAAGGTGTTACCGCGTCCCGCCGCATCGGTCACCCTTGTGTATGAGTGTAATCAAGCGGATGCCATACACTACATGAGTGGTTTGTTAAGCCAATCGTTGCCGATTGATGGCGCCTGCTACTACGCTGGCCACTGTTATGTGCGAATATCAGGCAGTGAACAGGCAGTTAAAGAAGCACAACGCAAACTGCGTGGCGACATCAGCCATGACGCCCATCATTTCTGGCAGCAACTACGTGAACATGAGCTGCCTTTCTTTAAGCGGCAGCTGCCGCTGTGGCGACTGGCAGTTAAACCCGCCACCCCACCTTTAGCTATCATCGGTGATTGGCTCCCGGATTGGGGTGGCGCACAACGTTGGTTGATAAGTGACACGGCATCCGAGTTGATTCGCGACACGGCGCACGAAAATGGTGGCCACGCCTCACTGTTCCGTGGCGGCGACAGGCATAGCGAAATCTTTCAGCCTCTGGCACCGGCCATGCACGCGCTGCAACAACGTATCAAGGCGTCTTTTGATCCACACTCGATCTTCAACCGGGGGCGCATGTACGCGACCATATAACACCATGCAGACATCAATTGACCCAATCATGCTGGAAACACCCGGTGTTGCTGAAGCGGCTGACATTTTGCGCGCCTGTGTTCACTGTGGTTTCTGCGCTGCCACCTGCCCGACCTATCAATTGCTTGGCACTGAACTCGACAGTCCTCGCGGACGCATTTATCTCATCAAGGAATTATTGGAAGGCAAGCCTGTCACCGACAAAACACGTACCCATCTGGATCGCTGCCTGACGTGCCGGTCCTGTGAAACCACCTGTCCTTCCGGTGTCAAATACGGCCGACTGATCGAGATCGGCCGCAATCTGGTTGAACAAAAAGTGCCACGCTCAATGGGCGATAAATTTATGCGTCAGGCCATGCTTTCGGTTCTGCCTCATACCTCACGCATGTATGTTGCACTCAAGCTGGGACGCATCATACGGCCATTATTACCGGCATCGATTAAACATAAGATACCTGTCAAAAAACCAGCTATCATTTGGCCGAAAAACCACCACTCGCGCCGCATGTTGGTGCTACAAGGCTGTGTGCAACCGCTTACCGCCCCTAACACCAATGCCGCGACCGCCCGCGTGCTGGATAAACTTGGCATTTCACTCATCACTGCCCCAGATGCAGGCTGCTGTGGCGCACTCAATCAACATAGCTCTGATCTCGATACCGCCAAACAGATGATGCGCCGCAACATTGATGCCTGGTGGCCATTTATTGAAAACGGTGTTGAAGCCATCGTCATGACGGCCAGCGGTTGTGGCCTGATGGTTAAGGAATACGCCCATGTACTAAAGGATGATCCTGATTACGGTCTCAAAGCGGCAAGAATCAGTTCTCTGACACGGGACATCAGTGAAATTCTGCGCGACCAAGATCTAACAAAAATTGCCAGCATCGGCAGAGGCAGGCGTGTCGCCTACCAATCATCCTGCACACTGCAACACGGGCAAAAACTTTCCGGTGTCGTTGAAAGTATATTACAACGTTGCGGTTACTCGCTGACACCCGTCGCCAATAATCACCTGTGTTGCGGTGCCGCCGGTACCTATAGCCTGCTACAACCTGAATTATCGCAACAACTTCTGCATAACAAATTGGAGGCGTTAACAACGCATCAACCCGAATTGATCGCCACAGCCAACATCGGCTGTCAAATGCATCTGGAAACCGCCAGTCAGTTACCGGTAAGGCATTGGATTGAACTGCTGGATACCCTTTAAATCACTTAAATCAATAGCTGAGGAACCACTATGAGCATTAAATCTTTTTATCCGCCGCAACGTACCCTGATGGGCCCCGGTCCTTCCGATGTCAGTCCACGCGTACTCGCCGCCATGGCCCGCCCCACCATCGGCCATCTTGATCCGATGTTCGTCACCATGATGGATGAAGTCAAAACACTGTTGAAATATGCATTTCAGACCAAAAATGAACTGACCATGCCGGTTTCCGCTCCTGGCTCCGCCGGGATGGAAATCTGTTTTGTGAATCTGGTCGAACCGGGTGACAAAGTCGTTGTCTGCCAGAATGGCGTCTTCGGCGGACGGATGAAGGAAAATGTCGAACGCGCCGGCGGTATCGCCGTCATGGTGGAAGACGAATGGGGTCGCGCCGTGAGTCCACAAAAACTGGAAGATGCGCTCAAGGCCAATCGCGATGCCAAGCTCGTCGCCTTTGTCCATGCCGAGACTTCGACCGGCGCTCAATCCGATGCTAAAACATTAGTAGAAATCGCGCATAAATACGACTGCCTCACCATCGTTGATGCGGTGACTTCGCTCGGTGGCACGCCACTGAAAGTAGATGAATGGAACATTGATGCTATTTATTCAGGCACCCAAAAATGTCTTTCTTGTACCCCAGGTTTGTCACCTGTCAGCTTCAACGACCGGGCACTGGAAAAAATCAAGAAACGTCAGCGTAAAGTCCAGAGCTGGTTTCTGGATTTGAATCTGATCATTGGTTACTGGAGCGGTGAAACCAAGCGCACCTATCATCACACCGCACCGATCAATGCCCTTTATGGTATGCATGAAGCGTTGGTGATGTTGCAGGAAGAAGGCCTGGAAAACGCCTGGGCTCGCCACGCAAAACATCATCAAGCGCTACGCGCCGGATTTGAAGCCATGGGGTTAAAGTTTATCGTTCATCCTGAAGAACGTCTGCCTCAACTGAACGCGATTGCCATCCCTGATGGCGTCAACGATGCCGCCGTTCGTACCACCCTCCTCAACGACTATCAGCTCGAAATCGGCGCTGGTCTTGGTGTCATGGCGGGTAAGGTCTGGCGCTTCGGGCTGATGGGGCACGCCTGTAATATGCGCAATGTGCTGCTTTGCCTGAACGCGATTGACGATGTCCTCGGCCGGGTCAACGCCCCAATCCAACACGGCGTCGCCGTTGGCGCTGCTCAGAAGGTGTTGGCGGGATAGCCGATCTCTTCCTTGCTGTAAAAGGCCCGCAGTTGCGGGCCTTTTTGCTTCACATTCCAGAACAGTCGAATTTAGAACTCATATTCCACTTGCATACGGAACGTATTGTCCGGCGAAATCGAATTGGTCCCTACCAACCAGGCAGCGTTGTATTGAATGACCTTGCGACCGCCCAGCAAATGCTTTCCAAATATCGCTGGCCCGATCTGATGCGAGCGTTCACTCGCCGGTTCCCAATGATCCCATTTTCCTACTTCGCCAAAACCTTGAACCCCGAAGTCCAGCGATCGTGTCCAGAGGTATTTCGCCTGCCATTGATAAAGCAGTTCAGTTTCACTCGGCGATTCGCTGCGGTAACTGCGCTCGAATAAAAGATTGGCATTAAGCTGAGCCTTACCCAATTGTGTTTGAAATAATGGCCCCCATTTAACCTCCCAACCCTCAGCATGATCGGTGGGCCTTTCAACTTCGATGATTAGCCCCACGTCAACCGGATACTCACCGATGTCCGTTAACTGAAATTTATTTTCCCACTCCACGGCATCATAGTGGGTACCCTGGTTATTCTGGCGCTTGTATTTGAGATAGAGTTCGCTAAACCATCTTTCATTAACGCCATAACCTAATCCGATATTAGCGGCGGAGGTACGTGGCGCGCCGTCCATATTCGACGTACCCATTTTGAAATCGATTTCCCGCTCGCCCTGTACCACCAGCGGTGTATAGACGTAGTCGGATGGCCCCGCAGTTACCCATTGCGAGACAAGCAAAGCCCCTGCGCCTCCTAAGAGCGCATAATTTCGTGCATTCATAAAATTTCCTTTGCTGTTATTGAATAGTTAGTTATTGAGTAGCAGGTATCGCCAAAGAGCGTGGCCTGCTAATTCGCATCCCGAGCAGGATTAGAATTATCGCAGTGACATAAAACACAACTTGCATTCCTGCAGGCGCTGCTTCGTAACCGATAAGGGCATGAAGCAGCGTCCCCAATAGGGTATCGTTGGAAAGCAAGCCTGACATATCCCAAATCGGGCTACCAAGGCTTGGAAGAACATCCGCCTGCACCAGGAATTTTGCAATTTGGCTCGACATGGAGGCCGCCAGCAACAAGATCAAGCCGCTGGTGACAGTAAAAAACCATTTCACCGGAATCCGGAGAAAGCCGACATATAATCCAAACCCCGCCAGTACGCCGCCGCAGAGACCAAGGGCACCTCCCGCCAGCACAGAACCCATCGATTGTTCTCCACCGGCAAGCATTCCATACATAAATAGCGCTGTCTCCGAACCCTCGCGCAGAATTGCCAAGGCAACCACGAGTCCCAACGCCGACATCTCGCGCGCGCCTGACACAACATCACTTCCCAAACGCTTGGCATCACGGGCCAATTCAGCCCCGTGACGCGTCATCCAGATGTTGTGCCAGGCCAGCATCACCACCGCAATGCCAAGCACAGTCACATTGAACAACTCCTGCCCCGTACCTTCGGCAAGCTCGGCAATACGCCCGGTGAGCGATGCCACGATGAGCGAACCCACGATCCCTGCAGCCACCCCCGTAATTAACCAACGATTACGTGCCAACAATCCGCGTGTCGCCGCAGCGATAATGCCCATGATTAATGCCGCTTCCAGTGTCTCGCGAAAAACAATGACGGCTGAACCCAACATAGGCCTACTCCGCGATTACCACGCCGCGCGCGGTGTCCTGGTTAAATTCGCCATAGAACGGATACTTCCCGGGCTTTAGCGGTCCGATGAAAATCGTCACCTTGCCGCCGGGAGTGATCACCTTTTCCCGATTAAGATCATGGCTCTCAAACTCTTCCGGTGTTGCATCCAAATTCTTAATCACCAGCTTGATCTTTTTATCCGCCGGAATGCGAACCTCCGCCGGCTCGAAACGATGATCTTTAATCGTTAACAGTATCTCTGCATCAGCTGCCCAAACGGACACTGGAAACGCCAATAAAACTAAGGAAAGGGATTTCAATTTCATTATTTATCTCCATTATCACAGTTTATACTCTTAAACTAAACGATAACGATTCGTATTTAGATTGTCAACTATCTTTCGACATCCAATACCCACATCTCCTAACAAGAAATGAGATGACCATCCGCCCCCGCGTTGAGCTCAACGCAGCCCAGTCCCCCGTGGGGGTTCGCTTCACCGCACAACATTCTTGATTTAATAAATGATTGAAAACTTTTTATTGCGGCAGGGATTCCGGGACACCGGGGCAATCGAGTAAAATCCGCTGTTTACTCTGACAAAATATCCTCTCGAGGAACCTGGCTTGAATATCAAACTTTCCAATCGGGTACAAAGCATTAGACCCTCCCCTACTCTGGCCGTCACCGCCCGTGCCGCTGAACTCAAGGCTGCCGGCAAGGACATCATTGGCCTCGGGGCCGGTGAACCCGATTTTGACACCCCGCACCACATCAAAACCGGCGCCATTGATGCGATCAACCGGGGTTTTACCAAATACACCGCCGTCGACGGCACCCCGGAGCTGAAACAAGCTATCATCCGTAAATTCAAGCGCGATAACGGCCTGGATTACAACAGCGGGCAGGTGTTGGTTTCCTGCGGCGGCAAACAAAGCTTTTTCAACCTGGCCCAGGCCCTGCTCAACCGCGGCGACGAGGTCATCATCCCGGCGCCGTATTGGGTCTCCTATCCGGACATGGTGCTGCTGGCCGATGGCGTACCCGTCATCATCGAGGCGGGTATCGATCAAGGCTTCAAGATCACTCCAGAGCAGCTCGACCGCGCGATTACTCCGAATACCCGGCTGTTCGTCATCAACAGCCCGTCCAACCCGACCGGCGTCGCCTACACCCGCGCTGAACTGGCCGCGCTGGGCGAAGTGCTGCGCGAACACCCGCACGTCTTGATCGCCACCGATGACATGTACGAACACATCATCTGGACCGCTGAGCCGTTCGTGAACATCCTCAACGTCTGTCCGGATCTCTACGAACGCACCATCGTCCTCAATGGCGTCTCCAAAGCTTATGCTATGACTGGCTGGCGCATCGGTTACGCCGGCGGCCCCAAGCCACTGATCCAGGCCATGAACAAGATCCAGTCACAAAGCACGTCCAATCCAACCTCGATCTCCCAGGTTGCGGCCCAGGTCGCGCTCGACGGCGATCAAGGCTGCATGAATGACATGATCAAGGCATTCAAAGAGCGGCATGACTTCGTACTCAAAGAACTGAACTCAATTCAAGACGTACACTGCTTGCCGTCGGACGGTACCTTCTACGCCTTCCCGTCGATGCACGGCGTGATCAACAGCCGCGAAGGCATCGACGATGACATCGCCCTGGCCGAATATTTACTCAAGGAAGCAGGCGTCGCATTGGTGCCTGGTTCTGCCTTTGGTGCTCCCGGCCATCTGCGTCTGTCTTACGCCACCGGCCTCGATGTCCTCGCCGAAGCCATGCGGCGCCTGAAAAAAGCGCTCGGCAACGCTTAATCAGGTGATCTATGAACCGGAGATTCGCCACTCGTAATTTACTGCGAATCTCCGGCTTCACCCTGATCGAACTCATGATCACCCTCGCCGTCACCGCTATCCTGGTCACGATCGGTGTACCCGCCATGCAACAGCTGATCGCCGGTAATCGCCTCACTGTTGAAACCAACGATCTGATTACCGACCTCAACCTCACCCGCAGCGAAGCCATCCGCAGCGGTCAACCGGCCACAATCTGTAAAAGCAGCAACGGTCAGAACTGTGAATCCAACACCGACTGGCATCAAGGCTGGATCGTGTTTCGCGACATCGATGGCAACCATCAACTGAATAACGATGAAACCATCGTTCGTCACCACGGTCCACTTACGCAGAACACTACGATCAATCTCAAAAAATCCGGTGTTAGTACAGACCATGTACTTTTTGAAGCCGATGGCAAACCCAACGGCCAAAACGGCTCGTTTTATCTTTGCAATTCCGCAGGCATCACCCGCGTCGCATTCACCGCACCCGGCAGAATTCGCACCGAACCCAGCAAGGACAGCACCCAGTGTGCAACAGCCGTTTAATTAACGAACACAACATAATCTAAATGTTTTCCCGTCGCCTCACATAAAGGGTCTTCACCACCTCTGCCACCACTTCGCCGGACTCATCGACCACATTCACCACCCGGTCAAACACATATTTTCCCTGCGCATCCGCCGTGGACTTTATCTTCTGAATTTCATCCGCGTCGAGTTGGAAACAAACACGCACCGTACCTCGTCCCGGCTTTTTAAAATCGATTTTCGCCGCCTTATCCCAAACAATGTAGTTAGGCCCCAGATTATTGATCAGCATCATCATTAAAAAAGGATCCGTTATCGCATACAGCGAACCACCAAAGTGAGTCCCCACATAGTTCTTGTTGAACCAGCGCAGTCCCATCTCCACTTCAATCAAACGGTAGTCAGGCGCAACATGACGAATCTTAATCCCGGCACCACGAAATGGCGACCACCAATTAGCCAGCCACTGAATGACCCCAATCGGAAGTTGTGTTGCCCTTCTGCGTAACAATTGCGCCAACATAAAGCCCCTTCATCAAGTACTGGATCATGAACCTAAAAATCCTGTTAACAACCATTAACCATATCGATCAGCCGTTAAATTTGAGTGGAATTTGTATCATCCTTTAATTAAGCGTGCGGATAAGTAATCGGCATGGTTTAATTAAAATATATATTGAGTCAGATTGTTAATATTTGAATGTTTTTTAACAATCATTAAGAAAAATTCAGGCACATAGAAAAGGATAGATTACATGACGCAAGATAAATGGAGTATCCAAACCCGCTGGTTACACTTAGGACTCGCCCTCACCATCACACTACAACTCGCTATTAGCCTGATCATGGAACCGCCGGATGAAGAATCCGCCAGCGCCCTTGCCCGCGCCGCCATGGAAGCACATGAAGTCATCGGCCTCGCCGCCTTATTGATCGTCCTCGCCCACTGGGCCTGGAGCCTGAGCAGCCAAGTGGATGGCGGCTTAGCTCGCCTTTTCCCCTGGGGTGGCGCTGGCTGGGTAGACGTTAAAAAAGACCTGCATCAACTCTCACACAAGCAACTGCCGGAAGGTGGTCCGCGCGGTGGTCTGCCAGGGCTGGTACACGGCCTCGGCTTTCTCGCCGTCACCGTCATGGCCATGACTGGTGGCGTACTGTTTGTGATCTTTCCAGAAACCGGCAAACCCGACGCTACCGTCGAATTCTTTGCCGGAATCCACGAATTCATATCCACCTTTGTCTGGATCTACTGGGGCAGCCATATCGCACTCGGCCTCATGCACATGCGCGCTGGTCATCGCAATGTGCAAGACATGTTCAATCTAAAACCCTAAACGCTGCTATCGGGCGCGATTATCGCGCCCGATACAACCATCAGAAACCGGAAAAAGATAGATTTGAAACCACTTTAGTTACCTGGATAGATAAAGTTATTGCAATTGCCCGGAGCTGACGACTAGCCTATCCGTGTAACTCATCTTGCCAGCAAAATTCTTTGCTTCCACATTATATTCCAGAACGACGCCCACACCGGTAACGGTGTTACCATTTGCATTTTGGAACACAAACTCATCACTCGGTTTAACATTACTCTGAATCGCACCAAACGTAGGCGCTTGACCATTATTCAAGGAAAATGTTCGCGTATCCACTACCTTGGTACCCAAATAAGCGTCAGCCAGCCCCCCATTTGAAGCCACGAATTTAACAGTACGCGTAACACTCAGCTTGATTTCCTTAATCCCGCTTTCATCGTCAGCCGCCGTTCCCAACAACTGGATATTGGCATTCGGATTGGCGATTGCATTTTTGTTTTGCAACGCTCCCGGAATAAAATTTGTCACCTCTACCGGGCTTGGTTGAGCGTTATCCACACGCAAAGCCACACGTGGCGCCGTCGCATCAGTAGTAGTGGCAGGATCATAGGGAACATTGCCACAACCGGCCAATGTCGTTGCGATAAATAAAATTACTAACCTAGGCGTAGTTACCAACATAAATCCCTCCTTAGATGGTCGGCTTTCCATTATAAAAATTACCTGCATTCAAACAAAAACATTATCATTGTACACTACCTAAGTCAGCTACGAATGGTTGCCAAACACAGATCAATAAACGAATGGAATCAGCTTCTGCACTCGGTTTTTGTAAGCAACATAACCGGGGGATTTTTCCCTTGGCCATCGCTCTTCCCAGAGTGAATTGATATCGAAGAAAATAAAGAGTATGAGCGCATAACCAAGCGTCAACCAACTATGCACCCACAAACCCCCAACCAAAGGCCACCAATATTACGCCGCTTACGCCCACGTGGGCTTTCATTGAATAAGGGACGTTCTCCATTTTGCATACGAAACGAATGTTGTTCACGAACCCTTCGAAACGCGGCCTACGGAGTGTGATCACTTGTGGAAGGAATAGTCATTGTCGGCGGTAAATATTTACCGTCTATGCTTGCAGAGGGATCGAAAGGGCAATCTTGCCCATGGCGTCGACACCATTCTGCCTGTTGCCTCCAGCAAGCAACATATGCTCAAAATCGGTATCGATGGCCGTTACCAGCTCAGTCAGTGCACGACGCTCAAGCGTCGCCCTTCCAATCGGCAGATCATGAACACCCAAACCAATATCGGTGCACCGAAGATAGTTGACGCTATCACGCAAATGCCCCACTAGCGGGACTTCTATATCGGCGCATATCTCGGCCATCATCTGCAGGTCATCGGTACGCACTCTGACACGATTGGCTACAACGACCAACTCTGCCTGTGATGAGCGCATCTTTATTACTCTCATTATTTCACGAATGAAGGGGATACTGGCCTCCACGTCGATCACGGATGACAACACTGGAACGACAATAGTGTCCACATCCTTAAGATAACCCGGCACATCAATACTCTTAATCGCCGCAGGCGTATCGACGATGACACGTTCGATTTCATGAGGCATGCGCATTTGCCAGCTGCGAGTTGAATTCCAACCCGATGACTGATATGCGACGATGCCATGAATGGCGGCCACAACTTCTGAACGGCGTTTTAACCAGGCACTGCTCGACCCCTGTGGATCATAATCAAGCAGTGCAGTTTTATAATCATGTGCCGCATAGAGGCTGGCAAGATTGGTAGCAACGGTCGTCTTGCCACATCCACCTTTAGCATTCATCACAATAATCTTACGCATACGCTATACCATTCCACCAAAACCCTAGAAGTCCGGCTAGAAATAACATGCCGAAGAAGTCATTACAACCAACAAACTGGCATTTAGAATGCGCCTGTGGCGCAAGAATAAAATATGTCTTCAAAAGGCAACAACTTGCCATCAAATAATGTCGCCAATCAACGACACCTCTATCAATTCGTTCACAACATAACCGTGCCGCATGAGCCATTTTCACCCCCACAAACGTTTATGTTGCCCCCCCACTCTATGTTCTAAACCTGTCGCGTCACACTCAATCTCACGCGCCGGATTTCGCCACCATACTCAACGCCACCGCCTCCGCCACCTCAATACCATCCACCGCAGCAGAAAGAATACCCCCGGCGTACCCTGCCCCTTCACCCGCAGGATACAAACCCTTGGTGTTGAGGCTCTGATAATCATTGCGATTACGTTTGATACGCACCGGCGATGAGGTGCGTGACTCAACAGCCGTGAGCACCGCCTCGTACATGGCAAAGCCCTTGATCTGTCGTTCGAAGGCCGGTAGCGCTTCGCGAATCGCTTCAATCGCATAATCAGGCAACACCGTACTCAGATCGGTGAGATGCACACCCGGTGTGTAGGAAGGCAGGACACTGCCGATTGCAGTGGATGGCTTGCCCTTGAGGAAGTCACCCACCAATTGCCCCGGCGCATCGTAATTACTGCCTCCCAACACAAACGCACGCGACTCCAATTCACGTTGTAACTCAATACCCGCCAGCGGGTGATCGCTGGGAAAATCTTGCGGCGTGATGCCGACCACAATACCGCTGTTGGCGTTGCGTTCGTTGCGTGAATACTGGCTCATGCCATTGGTGACCACACGTCCCTCTTCGGAAGTGGCGGCCACCACCGTACCGCCGGGGCACATGCAGAAACTATATACGCTGCGGCCATTCTTGCAGTGGTGCACCAGTTTGTAGTCGGCCGCACCGAGGCCGGGATGCCCGGCAAACTCACCATAACGGCACTGGTCGATGAGTGCTTGTGGATGTTCAATACGAAAACCGATCGAAAAGGGTTTGGCCTCGATATAAACGCCACGCTCATAAAGCATTTGAAAGGTATCGCGGGCGCTGTGGCCGATGGCGAGTATGACGTGATCACTCGCGATGTGTTCACCGCTGGCCAGCACCACACCGCACACTTGGCCATTGTCGATCTCGATATCAGTCACACGACTCTCAAACCGGAACTCACCGCCGAGGCTGACAATCTCCTCGCGAATCTTCTCCACCATGCCCACCAAACGGAAGGTGCCGACGTGCGGCTTGCTGATGTAGAGAATCTCCTCCGGCGCACCTGCCTTCACAAACTCACGTAACACCTTCATCCCCAGATGGCGCGGGTCCTTGATCTGCGTGTGCAGCTTGCCGTCAGAGAAGGTACCCGCCCCGCCCTCGCCAAACTGCACGTTCGACTCAGTATTAAGTTT
Source organism: Gammaproteobacteria bacterium (assembly GCA_016200485.1). Classification (NCBI taxonomy): domain Bacteria; kingdom Pseudomonadati; phylum Pseudomonadota; class Gammaproteobacteria; species Gammaproteobacteria bacterium. The sequence goes on along the minus strand of JACQEP010000020.1, from coordinate 1,955 downwards.
ATGATCACGCCACAGCCCCCAGGTATCCTTGGTGCGCTGCCGTACCTCCTTGCCCCGCTCCAGGATCAGCGGCTTGAACCCCATCTGCGCCAGCAACAACCCGGCCATAAAACCACACGGGCCAGTACCGATGATCACTGGCCGTGTCTTGAGATTGGCTGGCGCGTGCGCAACAAACTTATAGTCAGTATCAGGCGTCGGTTTGATGTGACCATCATTGCTGAAGCGCTGCAACAGCTGCGCCTCATCCGCCACCTCAACATCCAGCGAATAGACAAAGACAATATCACTCCGCTTGCGTGCATCAAAACCGCGACGGGCAACAGTGTGGCCATGCAACGCCTCCGGCGTAATCTGCAACCGGTTAAGGATCGCCAACCGGATATCATCCGGCGCATGGTCAAGGGGCAGTCTGATTTCTGTGAGTCGCAACATCGAAGGGTTTGTAGTCAGCCATGGGGATTAAGGAAAGTAGGTTATTTTACCCTTTCAGGGGAACCCTGTCCCGCCCAGCAAGAACCCGTACGCAATAACCGAAGAGACTGTGAAAGTATCCACTTTTACACCATCGAGCCGGACTATAGTATCGTAGGTCGGGTTAGCGCAGCGTAACCCGACAATCCACACATATCATTCGCGCCCCACCCCATCGAAACCCATTGTTTCCTGCCCCCAATCCGCCAAATACACCCCATCTTTGACATAGCGCCGAAAACTGGAATGCGGCCATTCGATCGCAGATAACACATAGCCATGCTTCACAGGATTGAAATGAATGTATTCAACGTGCCTGGAAAAATCCGCATCGTTCTTCAACGCATGTTCCCAATAACGGTGCTGCCATATCGCTTGTTGCCCCTTCGTCACCCGCGCACGATTCGGCATCATGCGCGATGCCGGGTCGCAATGCTTGGTGAACCATGTCTTGATCAGACGCCAGCGTGTCGCGAAATCCGCATCGCCTGGTGGCAGCGTCCAGATGCAATGCAAATGATCGGGCAGAATCACAATCGCATCTACCTCGAATGGGTGGGTCGACCGTACCACCCGGAAAGCCATACGCAGAATGTTCACTGCCTCCGGGGACACCAACAACGGCCGCCGTTGCTCCGTCACCACAGTGAAAAAGAAAGAACAACCAGAAACAAATGCACGCCGATATCTCATCTCAAAACCATGTCGGGTTACGCTACGCTAACCCGACCTACGAAACTGGATTTGCCTCAGATAGATATTCATCCAGACTTACAGGGAACAATGTTGATTGGCTACGGGTTTCTCCGTGTTTATATTGTCTTTGTGCCATCTGTCATAACATCCCTGTGAGCGAGCCTATAGTATAAATTCGAAGAAAATACTTTCACAGCCTCAAAGGACATTGCGCCGGATGTCAATCCTAATAGCTTAAGTATAATTTCATCGCTGCCCGCCCAATCATGCGGATACACTCCCTGCTCGGCCAAACGGTGAAACGTGGAATACGGCCAGTCGTGCACCCGCGTTACCAAGCCATGTTTTATCGGGTTGATATGCATATAATCCATATGCGCACGATGATCAGCCTCATCGCAAATCAAATGTTCCCAAAATCGCCGTTGCCATATCCCCGCTTGCCTCTTTTAACGCGTACAGACGATCTTCGTTCCGTCACTGGCAATGACTTTGAAAATTCCATTTTGATTAGTCGCCAGCGAGTGGCAAAATCTGCGTCACCAGACGGCAATTCAATCACACAATGCAAATGTTCGGGCAGCACGCAGGATGTGGTGAACGCAGTGAACTGCATCGTCCGCGATTGATGCGGTTCGTTCCTCACCGCATCCTTGTATGATCGATTTTAATGAAAATGTTGTTGAGGAGGTTAAGTAAGATTACACGCTTCACCGGGAAGGCCGTCCGCTCCTGAGGACTGGTTTTTAACCAGAGCCTGTGCTGTAGATTGGCCTCCCGCCCTA